>NZ_DIAC01000033.1:5812-6918 GCF_002414625.1 Methylophaga sp. UBA5088
ATTGTGGTCGCCCTCCACGTCATAGATCAGATGACTTTGCACATCGGTCACGCCGCAGTAAGCGAAGATACCTAGGTCGAGCTGCGTCTGCATAGCTTTAGCATATTCGTATTTGTCATAAGTGGCTTTCTTTGAACCACCAACACCTATAAGCACCGTAGGCAGGTTGGTTAATCGACCGTGAAGTTCGGCTTTGCCTCGATCCTCAACGCCTTTACCATACTGATATGCCCAGCCACCGGTAAATACTCGCTCTATCCAGCCCTTCATCAGTGCAGGCATACTCCACCAGTAAACCGGAAACACGAAAGCCAGCTGGTCGGCTTTTTCTACCCGCTCATGCATAGGCGAAATGTCTGTTGGTAATTCGCCACCCCAGAAACAGCTGTGATCATCTTGGGTAAAGCGCGGATCAAAGTTCTCGCGATGCAGATCCAGAATATCCACAGAATGTCCCGCTTCAAGCACTGGCCTGTGAAAGGCGTCCATCACTGCTCCCGGGTAACTGTTACGGATGGGGTGTGAGTATACGGTTAACAAATTCATAGTGCTCCTTCATATCGGGTTAGGCGGGCGCCTGCGTTACCGCAGGACCACGGTTTTCTCACCATTCTCGTTCTAATTAATCGCGTTGATATTAGTTGCACCAAAAAGTAGAACGTTTACTTTACTTGAAACGGTATAGTGAACGTTCTACAGTGTCAACCTATGAATAAGACACAAGAAAAAATAGCAAGCGGGCTTGAAGCCGCGTTTGCGTTACATGGCTTTACTCAGATGGGGGTAGATGGCTTGCGCGATGCAGCGCAGGTAAGTCTTCGCACCCTTTATAAATATTGTCCGTCGAAAGAAGACATGATTATGCTGGCGCTGGAGCACAGGCATAATCGCTATTTCGTTTTTATGTTCGAAAAGAGAAGCGCACAGGCCACGCCAACTGCGCTGCTTGACAGAGTTGGCGAGTGGATGCAGGACAATCATTCTCAGGGCTGCCTCTTTCACGATGCGGTAATGTCGCATCCTGGCAGCGAACGGATACGAGCCATGTATAGTCGGCACAAAGAAGAAATGGCTAAAGCCATGGAAAAACAAACCGGTCTCCACGG
>NZ_DIAC01000033.1:7071-8385 GCF_002414625.1 Methylophaga sp. UBA5088
GGCTGGGCAATTGTTGCTTATTCATGAAGGAATCGTAAATAGCTGGCCTATATTGGGAGCGGACGCAGTGTCTAGAGCAAAGTCACTATTAGGTAGTATTTAAGGTTTAGTTCATATAATGGTAGCTATAGGCTCATGTCGTCAGTGAGGCCGTAATGTCTGCTTCTGACAATGTTTGGGCGTTCGGTTATTCATAGCTAAAACGCGGCGCTATATATATGTCATGCCGCAAAAATGGATAGTCACTCATCATTGAACATAGTAAAAATGCATAACAAACACATCAAAATTCGCTCCACTTCGTTACGCTGGATGCACCTGACGGCAAGCCTTTTATGTGGGCGTTAGGTATTAAAAGGAGATCTTTATGGCTTTGTACTTTATAACCTACGACTTGAGGAAGTCGAGGAGCTATCAACCGCTCTATGATGAGCTTGGTAGTTTCAACGGCGTACGTATATTGGAGTCAACTTGGTGCTTCAACCGGGTGAACACAACGGCTAAAGGCCTGCGGGATCACTTTGGGCAATACATCGACAGCGATGATGGGCTAATCGTTTCTGAAGTAACGAATTGGGCTTCTCGCAAGACAGATGGAACACCAAACGACCTTAAGTAGCGGTCATATTAAGTTGGGAGTGTGTCTACTCCTGTCTTACCTAACAAGGCGCTGTAGTCGCTTCGCTGGGACCTCCGTTCTACTGCGCTTCACTACGGACCCTAACCACGGCGTTAGATAGATGAAACTTCTCATACTCACATCTTTCCTATTTCTCTGGTCAATTTCAAACTGCTTTGGCAATGAGAAAACGCTGGAAAGGCTCACTATGGATTATCCACATGGTGAGACTAGAATCCAGATTAGCTCAAACAATGATGCTTACTTATTTTATGGAGCTATTCCTAAATACAAAAAGATCAAAGCTGGGGTTTTTGAGCTTCAACAAGTTTATGAATTATTAAAGCCACACTTACAGAAAAATCTTCCAAGCAATGAGCGCCCCTGTCCTGATGCCATCTATGGCATGGTTGTTATCTTATATTCTGATAACACTCAGGAAAGCTTTCTTATTTACAACCTTGAAGAAGTGACATCAACCATTTTTGAAATGGCAGATAACAATGTCATTGAGGTAGGCCCTTAAAAAGGACGCCGTCATCACTCTGAGCCGTGAATAACAAAACTACCTCCATCAACTTAAAATCAATTGGGTCAGAATGTTTGATTTTAGGCATTCTTACACTGACCCAAATAACAAGGGATTTTTAATTTCAATCAATATGGACAAATATCATCATGCTAAAAAATTACCT
>NZ_DIAC01000028.1:0-7417 GCF_002414625.1 Methylophaga sp. UBA5088
ATACGCGGCATCTAAAGCCGCCGCATACTCTCTAACTCAAGCCATCAGGCACGAGCTGGGTCAGCAAGGAACGGTTGTTTTGAGTGTTCATCCGGGACCTGTCGATACGGATATGGCGAAATCGATAGGGGTGAGTGACGCAGACCCCCCCAGTGTTGTCGCACAGGCGATTATTAAGGCATTAGAGCTGGGCGAGCCCCATGTATTTCCTGATAGCCGAGCCCAACAGATTGGTCGTGAATATAAACATTTTGCCAAACAGGTTGTGGAGTAGAACAGCAGGCAAAAAAAAGCCCCGAATAACGGGGCTTTTTTTCTTTTCTGTAAACAAATGTCTTACAGAGCAGTAATGTTTTCTGCTTGAGGGCCTTTAGCACCTTGAGTTACTGTGAACTCAACACGTTGACCTTCATTCAGGGTTCTGAAACCGTCACCTTTGATTTGGCTGAAGTGAGCAAAAACGTCTGGGCCAGACTCTTGTTCAATAAAACCAAAACCTTTAGCTTCGTTAAACCATTTAACAGTACCAGTAGTTGTAGACATAAATAATCCTAATTTCTTAATAAATAATTGAAGTCCCAAATTGAGACTTTTTGGTATAGCTGGAAGTGTGCAGAGTACTTATTAACAAACAGGACGAGCTACTGATGGTAATGCTTCGAAATGAAAAATAAATATTCAGATCAACTTTCAAGCTATGTTCAATGTATAGACAATACAGAGCCGTGTCAAAAATATTTTTGCCTGTCAAGATAAGAAGCCTCAACAACTGATCTCGACCTATCTCAGAAAACACGAATCCCTGCTGGTCACTGATAGTTTATGCCGTTTTATTGTGACAAAATGATGAAATGATCGATGTCATTTTTGCAGAAGGATTTTTCTGTAAAAAAAAGTGCTCTTAGTTTGGGTAGCTAGCTTCATCATCAACTCATCGTCATACTGAGTAAAACGGCTATTTGTAGATATGACTTATCTCTTTATTGGGTGGTAACTCAAAAGTAATGGAAACGTTTTTTTCCAGGCACATCAAAAAGCATCCACCATCAGCATGGCTGGCACTATCACTATGGCTGTTGATCAGTACATGGCTGTGTTATCTGTTATTCACTACTGTTCATAACAAGGTGAATCAGCGGTTTAATTATGAAGCTAGTTACGTTGCTCAGGCCATATCAGAACGGATGCGTGATTATGAGTTGGCACTTCGCAGTGGCAAAGGATTATTTGATGCCAGTACTCAAGTGACCCGCACAGATTGGCGTCATTTTGTCGATACGATTCAATTGCAGAGAGACTTTCCTGGCATACAGGCGATTGGTTACGCCGAGATGATTCCTTCTCAATCCCTTACTCAACATATCCAATCCATCCGGGAAGAAGGGTTTCCTGATTACACTCTCGAGCCCACAGGTAAACGCGAACAGTATAGTTCGATTGTGTTCATAGAACCTTTTGATTGGCGTAACCAACGTGCTTTTGGGTTTGATATGTTTTCAGAGCCTGTTCGAAGGCAGGCGATGATTTTAGCCAGAGATACTAAACAAGCAGTAGCGACTGGCCCGGTTATCCTTGAACAGGAGACAAATGAAGAAAAGCAGCATGGGTTCTTAATGTATGTGCCTGTGTATCAACATAATAAGGCCACCGGTTCTGTTGTTGAACGTAGAGATGCAATCCAGGGCTTTGTTTATGCCGCGTTCAGGATGAAGGATTTCATGCAGGGTATTTTAGGCCGAGGACAACAAACGTTAAATTTTGAGATTTATGATTTCAGTGATGACGCATACACGTTGTTATACAAAAATGCTGACACTGAACACGCTTTTTATCATGTAAAAGAAAATGAAAAAGCGTTCTCACACATGTTTGAGCTGAATGTTGGAGAGAGAAACTGGCGCTTGTTCGTTTATAGTCATGATGAGCTCATGACCTTATCAGAACGCTATCAACCTATATTGATAGCGATCATCTGTACGCTTGTTGGTGTAGCTATATTTAGTTTCATTTCATTTTTGGCAAGGCAAGGGGCTGGGGCGACAAAACAAGCCTCAGAAGCTCATGCCAGCCGTAACCTATCAGAACAGCGGCTACTCATGGCCACACGTATCGCCAAGATAGGCGTCATGGAGTGGGACCTTTATTCAGACAAAGTTTATATGGATCAGCAGCTACTCTCCATTTATAAAATCAAAAACAACACATTTGATGGCTCATACAAGCAATGGTTGCTAATGGTTCATGAATTGGATCGTGACCGCATATCTATGGACTTGGAACAAGCATCCCAATTTGAGGAGCGTTTTGAGCTGACATTTCGCATTTTTACTCAGCATGGCATACGTTATCTGCACGGCAGTTTTTATGTGGAGCGTGACGCGATTGATAATCCATCAAAAATCATTGGTTTTATAGTCGATAAGACCGTTGGACAAGAGGCACATACACAGTTACGTCAAGAAGCCGAACGATTGGAAACAGTGCTATCGAGTGCGAAATTGGGGAGCTGGCAGTGGAATATCGAAACGGGAGAGGCCGTCTATAACCAGAATTGGGCAGAAATGATAGGCTATGATTTAACTGAGCTATTGCCGATGACAATGGACACCTGGAAGGAGCATTGTCATCCTGATGATGTACTCAACGTCGAAAAACAATTAGAAAGGCATTTGAAAGGTGAGACAGACTTTTTTGAATGTACGATAAGGATGTTGCATCGAAACGGAAAAGTAGTACATGTGCTGACTAAAGGTCGGAGCATCACCCACACCCAAGCAGGGCAGCCATTGCTGATGTTTGGCATACATCAGCAAATTTCCTGACCTGTCCGATAACATGATTTTAGTTCATTACAAGCTATATCTAACCTGCTTAAGCCCAACTTTGTCATAGTGAACCTATTGAATAAAAAGGTCATTTCTCTTCTTAGCCTGGTTTTGTTGATGACGGCATGTGATAAGTTCAACGAGCCAGATTCTATGATGGATGAATACTTAGTCCGTCTGGCCAGAGTGTTAGATCAACCTGTCTCAACTTCTAAGTTACCTGCCTTAACAAAACTGCCTGATAAAAAGCAACGAATGCTCGACGTGCCCCAGATAGACGTGAATATGCTGGAGTTTTTATCTTTATATGGTTGTGAATTACAGGTTGTGGTTGCTGAGCGAAATTCTATTTTGGGGCGTGTCATGCTACCCATAAATCGACTTCGCTATGAAATGAAGTTTATTCATTCGGCCAAGCTTTGTTTAAATACACTTGATGATGAGCAAACTCGAGATATTCTCAAACAGGCCATAGCACAGAAAAGTGTAACGCTTCCTCTGGTTTTTTGGAACGCAGTTTGGTCGACAGAAGAAATAACGGAATTGATGACATATTCAAAAGGATATTTACCGACTGACACTAGCTCAAACCACTCAACGACAACAGGGTTACAAAAACTTCTGAAGATAAAACAACAGATAGATAATCAGCATCTCGATACAGATTTACAACAATTAGGCAAAATACAGCAACAATGGCTATACAGCCATCATGCTGGCAAATTGTTAAAAAGTGCTCAGTTGTTAACAGCGAGATTAAATGATGCAACTCAGATCATAGAAGCAAGACTTGCCGGGAAAGCGCTGTGCTATCAACAGCGCGTGACACCTCAAGCTGAAATCGTGCGTCATTTTTTCTTCAATATTTATATCGGGAAAGTACAACCTTATATGGCGGCAGTCACTCAGCAGAGCGATGAGATTTTTCCGCTATTGAACAGACTTGCACAGGTAAAAGGGCACAACACAGTATCGGATGAGTTCAATGCTTACCGACAAAAAAATTTACATACTGATTCAGCTACCGGCATCTGGCAGCAGTTACATCAAGCCGTAGAGCGTCACACTCAGTCTTGGCAACGTTTGTTAGAGCAATGTGGAATGCGACCTGGGGTTGAGTCAAAGTGACGTTGCCATCACAGTATTTTTTCCTGAATGTTTAGCGGCGTAGAGTAGTTTATCCGCTTGATTCAATGCCACCAGAATATTTGTTTCTTTATCATCAACTTGATGAACACCAATACTGACAGTGATCTTTATGGACTGGCCTTGGGTGAAATAAAAAATCTCTGACACTTTTTTGCGAATGCGTTCTGCTAGATGAGTCGCCTGTTTTAAGCCCGTTTCAGGAAGCAATATGGCAAATTCTTCTCCACCAATACGACCAAAAATGTCATAGGGGCGTTTCGTTGCCTGAATGCAATGGCTGAATAGTTTGAGTACCTCATCGCCCACTTCATGACCGAAAGCATCATTGATGTCTTTAAAATCATCAATGTCCATCATAAGCAGACAAACAATGTGACCGCTTCTGTGACTGCGTTTCAGTTCTTTATTACTCTCATTGATGAAGGCGCGACGATTCCAGCTCTCTGTTAAATCGTCAGTATAGGCGAGATATTGAAGGTTATTTGATTGGGCTTGTAATTGTTGATTTTGCCAAACCAGTTCAAGGTGGGACTCAACAATTTTTTTGATTTGTAATATGACTTGCTTTTGCTTTGTTGTATAGGCTTCAGCATCTGTTTTCATTACGCAGATGATTCCGAATTTGGCACCATCAGGCCAGTGTAGTGGGAAACCCAGATAGTTGATGAGACCGTACTGAAGTTCATTCGATTTGGCCCATTCTTTACTTTGGCTGGCATCCAGCACGCTAAGTTGCTGATTTGTTTCAATGACTTTTTTATGAAATAGACTCGAGCCCGAAGGTAGATTTTGCTTTAGTCTGAATGGGTTACGTTTACTTTGATTTCTCGCATAGACATTAACTTGCTGGTTATCAGCTTGGAGGATCAGTGCAACAGGCACCTGCATAAATTCTGCAAGAATGTCGAGAATGGCTTGCCAGTCTTCTGTTAAGTCCTTTTCAAGCCTAGTGTGCAGCGCTAGTTTATCTGTCACGGTAAGTCCCTGAGTTGATATATAAATACTACAACAGTCTTTAGCCTTTCGGAAATAAAATCATGACTTAGCTTGAATATTTTTAAATATAAATGACAATCAATATCGTTTACAGTTTAGTTGTGTAAGAGTAATATGCCGTCATTATTTATGAGGATGGGGCATGAAACTTAAATTAATTTGTACATCAATGTTAATGGCGATCGGAAGTATGAACGCTGCTTACTCAGCAGACTCAACAGAAAATTCCGATATTCCGATTGAACTGGATACACTCTCAGTGACAGCAAGTGCAGATGCCAGTGCCGAAGGGCTTGCACCAGCTTTTGCTGGAGGCCAGGTGGCTGAAGGAGGACGAGCCGGCATTTTGGGTACAAAAGATAACTTAGATACCCCATTCAGTATTACCAGTTACACCAATGAATTTATACAGGACAGGCAAGCGCAGAGTGTTGGGGATGTATTACGAAATGATCCGACGGTCAGAGTTGCAAGAGGGTTCGGAAACTTTCAGGAATCTTATTTCATACGCGGATTCATTTTAAACTCCGATGATGTGGCATATAACGGTTTATATTCATTATTACCACGTCAGTATATTGCTACAGAGCTATTTGAGCGCGTAGAAGTTCTTCGTGGCGCAACAGCTTTCCTAACTGGCGCTAATCCAAACGGAGGTGGCATAGGGGGAGCGATTAACCTTTTGCCTAAACGAGCTCCAAACTATGACTTAAATCGAATCACGCTGGGCGCATCAGTAAATGATGAGCGTAATGGAGCAGCTGATATTGCTCGTCGTTTTGGTGAAAATGATGAGTTTGGGATCAGGGTCAATGCTGCACATCATAATGGCGGTACATCTATTGATGACGAACAAGCTGAACTGAACTTATTTAATATCGGTTTGGATTACCAAGGTGAGCGATTAAGACTCTCTGCTGATATGGGGTATCAAAATCATCAGTTGGCACAAACAAGAACAAATTTACGTTTGATGAACGCAGTTAGTAACGTTCCATCGACGCCCAATGCAAGTGAGAATTGGGCTCAACCATGGTCTTACTCAAATGAAAAAGATTACTTTGGTACATTCAGAGGTGAATATGATTTTACTGAAAATATAACTGCTTGGGCTGCTTATGGGATGAGACATGGGGAAGAAGAAAATTCTCTCAGTAATCTAAATATTACAAACGGTATTACCGGAAATGGCACATTGAGCAGATTTGATAATGGCCGCATAGATCGTATTCAAACGGGTGAAGTCGGTATTAAAGGCAAGCTCAATACTCGGGGTATCAAACATGAATTGGTTGCAGCCTATTCATACTTCGAGTCAGAGAAAAAGAATGCTTACCGGTTTGTGTCTATTCCTGGTGGCAGCAATTTATACAATCCAACATTCTATTCTAAGCCTGCGTTAGCTGATTTATATAGTCCGAGATTAGGTAGTCGAGTGAGGCTGAACAGCTTTGCACTTGGGGACACATTATCTTTTATGGATGATAGGTTACTGCTCACTCTAGGTGCCCGTCATCAAACCTTAAAAACAGAAGATTATGATTATAACGGTCAGACGGGACTGATTGGAAAGTATGATGATAGTGAAGTTACACCTGCAATAGGTGCTGTATATAAACTAACTGATGAATTCTCTATATATGCTAACTATATTGAAAGCTTGACTAAAGGGGATACGGCTGATATCAAAACTAACAATGGAGCTGGCGTTACGGTTGACGTGGTTAATGGAGGAGAATCTTTTGCCCCTTACGTTTCAGAGCAAAAAGAAATTGGCCTGAAATATGAAACAAGTAGCTTTGGGGCTGGGCTGGCATATTTCACAACATCAAAACCACGTTCTTTTATGGATAGAAGCGATCCAAATAGACCCGTTTTCAGACAATCAGGCGAAGATGAGCATCAAGGGGTGGAGCTGACACTCTATGGAAAAGCGACAGATGATTTGAAGTTACTCGGTGGTCTGACATGGCTTGATGCAAAACAAAAAGATACCGGAAATAGTGATATTGATGGTAACAGAGTAATTGGTGTTGCAAATTGGCAAGCGACTGTTGGAGCAGAGTGGAATGTTCCGACATTAGATGGTTTGGCATTTGATGGCCGTGTTAACTATACGGGCTCTCGTTATGCAGATGATGCTAATACGCTTAAAGTTGATGGCTGGACAACAATCGATATTGGGGCGAAATATCTAATTCAACTGGATAATCAAGATCTGACTCTGAGAGCACGTGTTGATAATCTATTTGATAGAGACTATTGGGCTTCAGTTGGCGGCTATCCAGGTAATGGATATCTTGTACTCGGCGCACCAAGAACCGTTTCAATCAGTGCCACAGTTGATTTTTATTAATTGAATCTAACCTGAGCGCCTGCAGAACAACAGGCGCTCAGGTTAATCTCGCTTCCCTGATCTTCGTCAATTTATTCGTTATTCCTCTTTA
>NZ_DIAC01000028.1:7497-12827 GCF_002414625.1 Methylophaga sp. UBA5088
TTATTCGTTATTCCTCTTTATGGTAGTCAGCAATAAGAGTACGCTGATTGAAACTATCATTTTTATCAAATGTCAGCTTGAGTAAGTCAAACCATTGTCATCTTACTTAGCTAGTCTGCACTGATACATAAAGCAAGGAGTACTCTATGAACAGCACTTTGTCTGCTACACCTCTTGATGCCAACGATCTGTCAAACATTGATGCTTACTGGCGAGCCTGTAACTACCTTGCCGCAGGCATGATTTATCTGCAAGACAACCCTCTACTGCGTGAACCTCTCAAAGCTGAACATATTAAGAATCGACTATTGGGACACTGGGGTGCCAGTCCGGCTTTGAGCTTTTCTTATATCCATTTGAACAGATTGATTAATAAATACGATCTGGATGCGATTTTTCTAGCAGGCCCTGGTCATGGGGCGCCTGGTGTATTAGCGCCCGTGTATTTGGAAGGCACTTACTCAGAGATTTATCCGAATAAAAGTGAAGACATTGACGGTCTGAAACACTTTTTTAAATCCTTCTCTTTTCCGGGTGGGATTGGTAGTCACTGTACACCCGAAACACCGGGCTCTATTCATGAAGGTGGAGAACTGGGATACAGTGTTTCACATGCCTTTGGTGCGGCTTATGACAATCCTGATTTAGTTGTGGCCGTTATGGTCGGTGACGGCGAATCAGAAACGGGTCCACTGGCAACCTCTTGGCATTCAAATAAATTTCTTAATCCTAAAACGGATGGCGCTGTTTTACCCATCCTGAATTTAAATGGTTATAAAATAAATAATCCCACGATTTTGTCTCGTATTTCACATGAGGAAATTGAGCAGTTATTCCGTGGTTATGGTTGGACGCCACATTTTGTCGAAGGCGATGACCCTGAGCTTATGCATCAAACCATGGCAAAAGTGATGGAAGAGTGCATTGTGGACATTCGTGAAACACAGCAACGTATCAGAGAGTCTGGCAGCGATGAAAGGCCGCGTTGGCCGATGATCATTCTGCGCACCCCCAAAGGCTGGACAGGGCCAAAAGAAGTGGATGGTCATAAGGTCGAAGGTTTCTGGCGCGCGCATCAGGTGCCATTAGGTGGGGTTAAAGATAATCCGGAACACCTTGCTCAATTAGAAAACTGGCTCAAAAGTTACAGACCAGAGCAACTATTTAATGAAGATGGTCAGCTTCTGCCAGAGTTAAAAGCACTGGCACCAAAAGGTAACAAAAGAATGAGTGCCAGCCTACATGCCAATGGTGGATTGCTTAGAAAAGCACTGAAAATGCCTGATTTTCGTGATTATGCGGTATCTATCGATAAGCCAGGTCAGAGTCTGGTAGAAAACACCCGACCATTAGGTCAGTTTCTGCGTGACATCATGAAGAAAAATAACAGCAACTTCAGAGTCTTTGGTCCCGATGAAAACAGCTCTAATAAGCTCGATAATATTTATGAAGTCAGTAAAAAAACATGGATGGGTGAGTTATTACCCGAAGATCAGGATGGTGGCGAACTGGCACGAGATGGTCGCGTTATGGAAATGTTATCCGAACACACGCTGGAAGGTTGGCTGGAAGGGTATTTATTAACGGGTAGACACGGTTTTTTTGCCAGTTATGAAGCGTTTATTCATGTGATTGACTCCATGTTTAACCAACATGCTAAATGGTTGGATATCTGTAATAACATCGCATGGCGTGCACCGATATCCTCGCTTAACTTACTGATTACATCCACAGTCTGGCGTCAAGATCACAATGGTTTTACCCACCAGGATCCGGGCTTTTTAGATCTGGTCCTCAATAAGAGTCCAAAAGTGTGCCGTATTTACCTGCCACCAGATGCGAATACCTTGTTATCTGTTGCCGACCACTGTTTGAAGGCCAAAAATTATGTGAATGTGATTGTGGCCGACAAACAAAAACATTTCCAATATCTTGATGCGGATGAAGCAGTTAAACACTGCACAAAAGGTGTGGGTATCTGGGAGTGGGCAAGTTCAGATGAAGGTTTTGAACCAGATGTGATTGTGGTGGGGTGTGGCGATATACCAACCCAGGAAGCACTGGCCGCAATAGATCTGATTCATCAGTATTTTGATGATTTGAAGATTCGTTTTATTAATGTTGTCGACTTATTCAAACTCATCTCGGACAGTGAACATCCTCATGGTTTGAGTGATAAAGACTTTGACAGCCTGTTTACAAAAGATAAACCGGTGATCTTTAATTTCCATGGTTATCCATGGTTAATTCATCGCTTGATTTACCGTCGGACCAATCATACCAATTTTCATGTTCATGGTTATAACGAAAAGGGCAATATCAATACGCCACTGGAGTTAGCGATCCGTAATCAGATTGATCGATTTACTATCGCTATGGACATCATTGATAGAGTGGATCGTTTACAAGGTATTGGTGCTCATGCAAAACAACAATTACGTGATCATCAAATAAGCTGTAGTTTATATGCCTATGAATACGGTATCGATAAGCCTGAGTTTGGTGATTGGAAGTGGGGCGATATCTCAACCATAAAAGAGTAATCTCATGACAACGCAATCTGTCATATTAGTACTTAACAGTGGTAGTTCGTCTGTTAAATATAAATTACTTCAGCTCAAGGATGAGGCTGTTTTATTAGAAGGCAGCATCCAGGGGATTGGTGAGTCATCCGCAAAACATCATGTTTGCGTGGATGAACGCTTTACAGATAATTTCAAACAGCCAGAGGCTACTGTTGCAATAAAAAATCATCAGGCTGCTTTTCACGTGATTGCAGATGATATGCAGTGTTTCTTTAACGGGGCATCGGGGATACAGTTAGATGTGATAGGCCATAGGGTTGTTCATGGTGGTGCTCGATTCTTTGCTCCAGTTGAGTTGAACAAAGATGTCCTCACGACTATTGAGTCATACCAACATCTGGCACCACAGCATTTACCGGGTAATATTGCAGGCATAAAAACCTGCCAGGAATTATTTTCTCAGGTCAGACAATTTGCCGTTTTTGATACCGACTTTCACCAGACTATTCCGGAGCATGTCTATCGATATGCAGTGCCTGATGACTGGTATCAAAACCATGATGTCCGTCGCTATGGGTTTCATGGCTTATCTCATCAATATGTAGCTCAGCAGGCCGCTGTTTATCTGGACAAACCTCTGAATGAACTCAATTTAATTACCTTGCACCTGGGCAATGGTGCAAGCGCTTGTGCGATTAAAAACGGCCAGAGTTTCGATACTTCGATGGGCTTTACGCCATTACAGGGCCTTATGATGGGAAATCGCAGTGGCGACTTGGATGCTGCTGTACCTCTATATATACAAGAGCAGACAGGTATCTCAGCAGAACAGCTGGAGCATCAGCTTAATTTTGAATCCGGTTTGGTGGCGATTACCGGCACACATAATATGGCTGAAATTCAGCATCGAGCTGAGCAGGGTGATAAAGAAGCGAGCTTAGCGATTCAAATGTATGTGCACCAGCTTCGACGTTATATTGGCGCCTACATGATTAGTCTGGGACGAGTCGACGCCATCATATTTACTGGCGGCATTGGTGAAAATGCAGCCATGATTCGTGCTTTGGCCTGTGATGAATTAGGCCGATATGGCGTTGTTATCAATGCTGAAAACAATCAGAAGTTAAAAGAGACAGTATCAGCCGTTCATCATCTGAGGAGTGATGTACCTATCTTGGTGATAAAAACGGATGAAGAAAAACAGATCGCACGGAATATTGCCATACAGCTAAATCTAAACAAATAAAAAGGCACCCGGTGGATGCCTTTTTCAGAAAAACTAGTCGTAACTATAGTGCTTACGTAATGTTTTTGTGACTTTCCAGAAGCTTTTTAATCCCGCTGGAAATTCAACATAATCACCAGCAACAACGGTAACAGGTGCTTCACCATCTGGTGTCACAACGATTTCGCCTTCTAAGATATAGGCTTTTTCAGTTTCGTCGAAGTCCAATCTGAATTCAGTCACAGGACAGTCCCAGATTTCCCAACCCGCAACACCTAACTCTTGCAAACGTGCTTCACTTGGGTTTTTTTCAATTATAATTTCAGGCATAGTGATCTCTAAAATATCAATGTAGATAGCTCAATCTCACAATTGAGTAAGCCGTTATTGCCATGATGGCAGGCGAATAATAACAGAAAGCAACTAACAAGAAGGATTCTTGTCGCACTCATTAATAGATTGATACAACTGTTCTTAATGAAGAGAGCAGTGTTAAGGAGGCGTGAAATGGATGCAAAAGTGATATCACTCCTAGCGAATAAGCCAGATACGCTGAATGGGCGATTAGAAGTGTTGCATGAGTGTTTGCGACAGAGTTTACCTCAGATAACGCAGTCATCCTGTCTGCTTTATGATGAGAAAACAGATTCACTGAAAAAATTTCTGAGTAGTCATCATTTTGCTAGCCACGGCAAGGATGAAAGTCTCTATCTCAAATCTAACCAAGCCTTGTTTACCTTATGCCAACAAGAAGAAGGTAAGCTTGTCTCATTCGCCACGGATGATCCCATCTGGCAACATTTTCAACAAGATCCACAAAGTTTAGCCGCGTTTATTATTCCCATTAAACAAGCACAACGCTTTATTGGGTTTGTTTGTTTTGAGATTGAACATCTACCTCAACATTTGAGCGACGCAGAAAAAATTACGTTAAGTTTGTATGCTCAATTCATATCCATGATGATTAATGAAGAATTATCACTGGTTAATACCTTGTTAGCGACAGTCAGAGCAGCTAGAGATTTCACTGATTTCAGAGATTTTGAAACCGGATTACATCTTGATCGTATGGCATGTTACGCCAGAATTATTGCTACTGATTTGGCAAAAAAACATCGCTTGAGTGATGAGTTTATTGAACATGTGTACATATTTGCCCGACTGCATGATATTGGCAAGATCGGTATTTCTGACACCATACTCAATAAACCAGGTCGATTGGATGATGCAGAGCGCAGCATTATGAAAACCCATGTGGAAAAGGGGATTGTGATGCTCGAGCAAGTGCTGAATGACTATAACCTGGTAGATATGCGGGATACAGATATGATGCGAAATATCGTAGCCTGTCATCATGAATACATTGACGGCTCAGGTTACCCCAAAGGTTTAAAAGGGGAGCAGATTCCACTTGAGGCCAGAATTGCAACGGTAGCAGACATCTTTGATGCTTTGACTTGCCAACGCCCCTACAAAAAACCGTGGCCTTTAGATGATGCCCTTGCTGAACTGGAAAAAATGCAACAGGCGAATAAACTGGATGCTGAGTGTGTGGCTGCTGTCAGGCGCAACAAAGCAGA
>NZ_DIAC01000028.1:12991-13996 GCF_002414625.1 Methylophaga sp. UBA5088
CAAAGCAGAATTTGAAAAGGTAATGAAAGCACTGTCTGATGATAAAAAGCCGTTATAACTTGAGCAAACACGCTCAGGTTATAACGACTAACTGGATTTAAAATGTCAGCGTAGCGGCCATTTCGTTATTAATTTTAACCAGGCAAATCAAATCTTTTTTCATTTTCCATTTACAGTCCGAAGTTACGCTCATACCGTCATACTCACCACTGAAATGACCTTCGTCATAGTTATATGATAACTGACCATTTATCACGACATTGTTATTAATTAACACTTGGTGTTCAAAGCTGATTTGATCAAAACGACCATACACCTCAACTTGTTGCTCTGCGCCAGCTGGACGATAATATTGTTTAGGTGATGCGGACGTGCAGCCAAGTAATGTGGCAACAAGTGCAGCGATGATAATTTTTTTCATAAGTGGTCCCAGTAAAAAGTGAATAAGCTCATTAATAGTACAAAAAACCGGTTTGAACGCCTACCTTTCACATCAAGTTTAATAAGATCGTCAATGTGACTAATGAAATAAGCGTAGAGAGCATAATAGTCTGAGCCGTAATAAATGCATCACGCTGGTAATATTCGGCCAGCATAAAAGGCCCAGTACCTGTCGGTAGCGCAGCCAATAATATTGCCATCATGGCTAAGGTATTATTCATATCAAACACCCATAAAGCCAATACAGCGACAAGCAGTGGTTGAGCGATAAGCTTGGTAAACGTTAATACCCAAGCAATCTGTTTTGCTCGCATATCCACACTATCAGCTTGGTTTACATTACTGGCTAAAAATAACCCTAAACTCACTAATGCACATGGGCTGGCGGAGTCTGAGAGCAGATGAAGAAAGGTTTCAATGCTGTTGGGCAGCGTCAACCCAGAAGCCGCGACCAACACGCCGGCAATCGGAGAGACAACTAATGGATTACGGAAGACCGCAGAAAAAACATGTTTCATTCTATGGTGGAGCGCTTTTTCAGCTTGCAACCCCGTTTCTATTAAC
>NZ_DIAC01000028.1:14154-15507 GCF_002414625.1 Methylophaga sp. UBA5088
CCCCGTTTCTATTAACATGATGGCAATAGAAAATAAGATACACACCACAATAATGGATGCGATAGTCGTGGGCACTTGACTGGATGAACCAAATACTAAAAATAACAATGGAAAACCGACGTAACCCGTATTGGAGTAAGCCGCTGCCACACCATCAACACTGGCGTCAGCTAAATGACTACCCTGATTTAACCGCCACAACAGAATAAAAACAAAAATAACCCCAGTGCCAAGCAGATAAACATAAATAAAAGCAGGCTTAAATAAAGCTTGCCAATGGCTATGTGCCATAATGTCGAACAATAAGGCAGGCAGGGCTAGCCAGACGACGTAACGGTTTAATTCACTAGCCGCTGTGGGTCCGAGCACGCCGGTTTTTCTAGCGATAAAACCGGCCGCAATCAACCCGAAAATCGGTAACAAAATTGAAAAAGTAGTAAGCATCAGATAGATGAGTTTTTGTTGCAATATTAAATGATATCAGGATGATCGTTAGGTGCCTAACCACTATGGGTCAGAAACAATAAAAAGGCAGATATGCTGAATAAAATCAAACGCATTTTTATCAAATGGCTTCTTTATGCCATGCTGGGATGGTTAGTGTTGAGCCTGCTTATTGTCCTGCCGTTTCGCTGGTTGAACCCACCCGTCAGTATGGTGATGCTGGAACGTTGGCTGACGCATGATGATTACAGTATTCAACAAACCTGGTTAAGCTGGGATGAGATGCTCAAAAAAGCTGCTTTAGCGGTCATTACCTCTGAGGATCAGCGTTTCCCGATACATCAAGGCTTTGACGTCGATGCCATTATGAAAGCTTTGAATGAAGCTGAAGAAGGTGGCCGCTTACGTGGAGCCAGTACCATTAGCCAGCAAGTCGCTAAAAACATGTTCTTATGGACGGGCAGAAGTTGGCTGAGGAAAGGCCTTGAGGTCTGGTTTACGTCATTGATCGAAGTAACCTGGGGCAAACAACGCATTCTTGAAGTGTATATGAATATTGCAGAGTGGGGACCCGGCGTCTTTGGTATTGAGGCCGCCAGTCAGTATCACTTTGGCAAACGCGCCTCGCAACTGACGGATATGCAGGCGGCTTTATTAGCCTCTACCTTACCAAGTCCGTTGAAATATGATCCGGCAAGACCTGCACAACATCTCATTGATAGAGCCCGTTGGAATTTAGCCCAACAACGTAAATTAGGTGGGACTAACTGGTTAGCGCCAATATCAGAATAAAAAAAACCGCCAGTACTAGAAGGGGTACTGGCGGTACCGAGGACGAGAGAGTTATTTAAGCCAGACTTTCCAGCCTTTCTCTGCCATACACTCAATAAAGCCAACGGTAACTTGGCT
>NZ_DIAC01000028.1:15615-17481 GCF_002414625.1 Methylophaga sp. UBA5088
GCTAAAATTACCGTTGATTGGGTGCTCTTTACTCAAGCCATTTTGACAGGCTTGACCATCATTAAGTAGTTGCTCTGGCCCTGCACCCGCTTTCCACCAGGAGCTGACACCAACAGGCTGCAGTGGATCAGCTGGAAGTGGTGCAGGTTCAATTTCAGCTTGTGTTGTTTTCTCAGCAATAAACTGATCAGGTGAACTCTTTGTGTAACTACCATGGATGACAGCCTTGTTTGCTGGACTGCCTGTTTTGGCTACCTGCTCATTGGCCTTGTTATCCAGATCTAACACTATCCAACCGTTTTCTTTTAAGCATTTTTTTGTTTGCGCTTCAGTATTTGTTTCAGCAGCACAGACGTTTTTTTCTTGCTGAAAATCACGTGCAGATGCACCACGTTTATAACTGAATTCACCACAGCCAGTGAGAGTCAGACTCATTATGCCGAGTGATGTGACGGCTAGCACCTTATTAAATTTTCGCTTTTGAAACATCCGTCTTTCCTTGATGACTCTTGAACATGGCTACAGGTTACATGAACAAGCTGGATCTGTTTCTACGCAATTTCACGTATTCAAGCTTCTGACCCAGCTCACTAGTATTGCTCCTGACGCGAACACAAGGTTTGCGACTTTTTCTTTTCTCGGATGGCTAACAGGGGCAATTAGAATGAAAATGAAACTCAACTCTCTCACCTACGCAGTGGCGCTTGCCAGTTCTGCATTGATGGCACCAAGCGTGTCACAGGCAGCTGGCACCATCACGTTTGGTGAAGATCAATATGTCAGCGTCGGTTTTGGCATGCGTGGCAGTTACACCAGTGCTGAAGACGGTGCAGCTGATGGTGGACGTTCAAATGACTTCAACTTGGACAGTGCCAGACTTTATGTTTCGGGTTCGCTTAACAAATACATCAAAGGCATGTTCAACACTGAAATGAACAGCGATGAATCAATGAAAATCATTGATGCTGCCGGTATTTTCCAATTGACACCTGATGTAGCCATCTGGGCTGGTCGTTTCTTATCACCAAGTAGCCGTGCCAACATGGCTGGCCCTTACTACACCTCGGGTGATGGTTATTGGCAAAACATCGCAGCACGTTACGGCTGGAATGGCGGCACTATCGGCCGTGATGAAGGTGTTGCAGTTGTAGGAACAGCTTTTGACCAACGTCTAGCTTATTCATTTGGTGCTTTCGAAGCAGACAAGATTTTCTACTACAGCTTAGGTGAAGAAGCGTCCTCTGGAACTCAAACTGCTTTCAATGAAGGTGATGCTGGAGCAGCAGCCGGTGCTAGCGATGATTTGATGTATGCCGGTCGTTTGCAATATAGCTTCTGGGATAAAGAGCCGGGTTATTACGGAACAGGTAACTATCTAGGTCAAAAAGATATTTTCACAATAGGTATCTTCGGCCGCTCTAAAGGGGATGGTGCTATTTCTGCGACTGATATTGGTGACTACAGCCAATACGGTGCTGATTTATTAATTGAGAAAAAACTCGGGGTGGGTGCCATCTCATTCGAAGCAGCTTATTACGACTATGACAATTAAGCACAATACTAAAGAAGATAAAGCCAATGATCTGCCACTTGTTCATGTGGTTCAATCCTTTTTATTCATGACTTTAAGAACAGTAACCTATTTATTGCTTAGCGTCACTATTGAGTCTTGTCTATGTAGACCTATTCTAAAATAGGATAGATATGCACATTGATGTAGGTCAGTCAGGTGCTTTATCGAGACGGGTTTACGCGAACATTCATTAGCTTGATCCAGGTCATAACACGTTGTTGATGATAGTGATACTGTCACAACTCATAGCTAAGCTTATGAATAACTTATGTGAGGAGGGTCGATATGTCTGG
>NZ_DIAC01000028.1:17533-18346 GCF_002414625.1 Methylophaga sp. UBA5088
GGTCATAACACGCTGTTGATGATAGTGATACTGTCATAACTCATAGCTATGTTTAGAACAACTTATGTAAGGAGCGTCGATATGTCTGGCAACATGAAAGCAGCCGCCTTTATTGAAAAAGGCCGAATTGAAATCGTTGAAAAGCCGATACCAGATATTGGTGATAACGATGCTTTGATACGTATAACCACCACGACAATTTGTGGTACGGATGTCCATATCCTTAAAGGTGAATATCCAGTTGAACAAGGCTTAACGATTGGCCATGAACCGGTCGGCACAATCGAAAAGCTGGGCAAAAATGTACAAGGTTATGAAGAAGGGCAGCGCGTAATTGCAGGGGCAATATGCCCAAGCTTTTATTCCTATGCCTGTCAAGATGGCCTGCCAGCACAGGACGGTGGATGTCATCATCATGGTTATAAGCCCATGGGCGGCTGGCGTTTTGGCAATACGATAGATGGTGCACAGGCTGAATTTTTAGTCGTACCGGATGCTCAAGCCAATCTAGCTCCCGTACCGGATGGCTTGAGTGACGAACAGGTATTAATGTGTCCTGACATTATGTCTACCGGTTTTGCCGGTGCTGAGTCAGCCAATATTAAGATTGGTGATATTGTGGCCATATTTGCTCAAGGGCCGATTGGCTTATGTGCGACAGCTGGCGCCAGATTAAAAGGGGCCAGTCTAATTATTGCCATTGATGGTATTGATGAGCGTCTGGCCTATGCCAGACAGTTAGGTGCAGATATCACACTCGATTACCGTCAAGTGGATGTTATCCAGGAAATCATGAAAATCACGGGTGGTCGT
>NZ_DIAC01000028.1:18375-19351 GCF_002414625.1 Methylophaga sp. UBA5088
CGGTGATTGAAGCATTGGGAACACAGCAAACCTTTGAGTCCGCGTTAAGGGTTTTAAAACCGGGGGGCACACTATCTAGCTTAGGTGTGTATTCAAGCGACTTAACTATTCCACTTGATGCCTTTAGTGCCGGTCTTGGGGATCACAAAATCATCACCAGTTTATGTCCGGGTGGCAAAGAACGTATGCGGCGCTTAATGAGTGTCATTGACTCCAGTCGAGTCAATCTGCAGGACATGGTGACACACCGTTATAAACTGGATGATATCGTTGAGGCTTATGACTTATTTTCACATCAACGTGATGGGGTGTTAAAGGTCGCTATCACTATGTAAATCTTTATGTCTTTGAACACAGTTTTTACTACCCAAATCAATCGTTTCGGCGTAGAGTACGCCAACACTTTTTGAGGGGTACAAGATGACACAATTTGCCACAGCATCGATTGAATCGTTAGCGATTGGACGTTCATTTGTATTGCCCGATTTAGAGCATTTTCTCAAAGAGAATTATCGCTTCATACGCATGCACGATGCCATGCAACTGGAACTCGACTCCGGCGAGGCTTTTTTGTTTGATTATGGCGTTGTCGTTTTCTGGGGCGTAACTGAAAATACCAAACAATCCTTGCTGACTAAAATTCAAACATTTGTTTTAGATAGCAAAACAGTGCCAGATTTTGAGCAGTATGCGTTTGATAACCATACCGATACCATCAAAATGCATGCTGATAAAATCAGCTTTGCCAATCAGGACAGCATGGAGAGGTTAGCGGTGTCTCATGCCTTAGCACAATCTGTGAAGCTGGCCGAATTTGAACGACTGGCACAGGAAGTGATTCAGGCTCATGCCCATATTCCCGTCTCATTAGCCAAAACAGGAAAAGTGGCCATGAGCAGAAAAGCTATAGCGAAATCGCGGGGTGTGTTGTTTGGTGCGCGTGGTGATATTTTGCTGAACTATAGTCTGCTGGATA
>NZ_DIAC01000028.1:19501-20194 GCF_002414625.1 Methylophaga sp. UBA5088
GCCAGAGTTTTTCTGGGATTATCCTGAGCTTGAACCTTTGTATACCATCGTTTCACGCTATCTGGATGTGGTGGCACGGATTAATGTATTAAATAAAAAGCTGGAAAGTATTCATGAGTTACTGGATATGCTGGCTAATGAACAAAATCACAAACATTCATCTACCTTAGAATGGATAATCATTATCCTGATCGCATTAGAAATCGTATTGTTTTTGCATTAAAAAAACCAGGCCTACAGGCCTGGTTCTTGAAGGGAAACTTAAACTTTAAACCGCCCCATCAGACTCATCATGTTTTCTGAGAAATTGGTGATTTTTTTCGAAATCTCATCACCTGTTTTAGACACTTGTTGAGCTGACTCAGTCTGCTGGTTCAAACCATGCAGGTTTTTACTGATATCTTCAGCTACAGCCGTTTGCTCTTCTGTAGCGGCTGCTGTTTGAATCGCCATATCGTTTACGCGCCGTGATGATGCTCTTATCTCATCAAACACGGAAGAGGCTTCCTGGAACGTATTGGCTGTTTTATCGACGTCGGTTTTACCCTGAGTAATCGCCGTTGAGGATTGACTGACAGAGCTTTGCAGTTGACTGATAATCTGGCTGATATCGTCTGTGCTCTGCTGTGTTCTGGTAGCTAATGAACGAACTTCATCAGCAACGACGGCAAAACCGCGACCATGATCTCCTGC
>NZ_DIAC01000028.1:20319-25227 GCF_002414625.1 Methylophaga sp. UBA5088
GAGAACAGTTGAGAACGGTATCCATATCTTTAATCAGTTCTGAAATACATTTATTGGATTCTTCAACAACATGTATGCCTTTTACAGCGAGTTGTGACGTTTGATCGGCTTCTGAGGCTGAGTTGGTGGCCACATTCGACATTTCTTTATTCGCCAATGTCATTTCATGTACGGCACTGACAATCGACTCAGTTGATAAATTTAAGGTTTCATTGATACTTTTTGTTTTATTTGACGAATCAGCTAATTGTACTGTCAGAGAGCTGAGCCCTTGAACATTATCTAAGGTCGATTTAATTAAGTCCTGTAACTTCTCAACAAATCGGTTGAATGACTTGGCGAGTTCACCAAACTCATCTTTGGAACTGACATCAAGTCTGGCTGTGAGGTCACCATCACCTGAGGCAATCATATCAATGCGTTTGATAAGATCGTTGATATCCGAAGTGAGTCTTTTCGGCACGGTGTAACTGAAATAGAGCGCGACAATAATAATCGCTAACACAACGATGATGGTTATGCTCATACTGCGTTTTAACTCGCTTTTCAGCTGAGCATCTAAAGCGTCAAATTTATTAAGTAAGACCTCACCCTTATTATCTAAAATGGAGCGTAGGCTTTGGAATGTTTCTTCTTCTTGCTGAGCGAGCTGACGTTCGTTAGATGAATTGGTGTCATTCACCATTTTTTCAGCCGCTGTCATCCATTGATTGTAGGCTGCTTCAAATGCGTCTCTACCTGCCGCCACATCAGGATAAATTTGCACATAGCTCAGAAACTGTTCGTAGCGTTCATACGCCTGTTTGGCATTTTCCTGCCATACCGCGACTTCTTCATCACGATTACCACGATTGGCCATCACATTTATCGCAGCGATTTTAGCCTGATGTAAGTCTCTATCTGCATTTAATATCTTTTCATTGGCAGGCATGAATAATTCAGTTTGTAGTTCAATGGCGTGGTTTTGTTTCGCCATCATCCATAAAAATAGGGCAATCACGACAATAATCGTGAGCCCCATGACCACCACGGGTATGGAGCTTTTTGTTCTGATGCTTTGCAGGTTTATATTCATTGTTTTTTTACCTAATTTCTGTCCGAGCTATAAAGACTATCGGCTTAATTTTGTGTAGGTTTAATCTAAGTTAACGAAAATTTAATAGTCCACTAAATATTGCCATTCTGAGATAAGTTTTGCCCTATAAGCTTTTAGAATATAACGGTGTTTTATGACATTTTGAGTAAAGGAACCATTGATGATTAATGCTTATGCTGCCATGAGTCCGGGCGAGAAGCTCACTCCATATACCTTCGAGCCAGGTGCATTAGGCGAGAACGAAGTTGAAATTACGGTGAAGTATTGTGGTATTTGTCACAGCGATATCAGCATGATTGATAATGATTGGGGTATGTCTTCCTATCCATTAGTAGCGGGACATGAAGTGGTGGGGGTTATTAATCAAATCGGTAAAGAGGTTACCCAGTTTCACGTTGGTCAAGTCGTGGGCTTAGGTTGGTATGCGGATTACTGTGAGTCTTGTGAGCAGTGTCATAACGGCGATGAAAACCTGTGTTCTGACCTCACTGGCACCATTGTCAGCCATCATGGTGGCTTTGCAGATAAAGTCAGAGCTAATGCGAATAGTGTCATTGCATTACCTGAAAACATAGATCTGGAATCAGTCGGACCATTATTGTGTGGTGGTGTTACCGTCTTTAATCCACTGGTTCAATTTGATATCAAACCGACAGATAAAGTGGCTGTTATAGGGATCGGCGGGCTGGGTCATATTGCCTTGCAGTTTCTCAATGCCTGGGGTTGTGAAGTTACCGCGATCACCAGCAAGAATAAATTGCAGGAAGCACTGGATATGGGGGCACATTTCAGTGTGGATTCACGTGATGACACAGCCATGGCTTTACTACCTAGAAAATTCGATATGATTTTATCGACAGTGAATGTGAAATTAGACTGGAATTTATATCTCAGTAAATTAAAACCCAAAGGTCGGCTGCATTTTGTGGGTGCCACACTCGAACCATTGGATTTGAGAGTGTTTAATCTCACTGAAGCGCAGCGTAGTGTCTCTGGCTCGGATACTGGCAGTATGCAAACCAGCAATATGATGATGGAATTTGCCCAACGACATGGTGTGAAACCGGTCATTGAGCGTTATCCGTTTGAACAAATCAATGAAGCCATCGACAAGCTTCGGAAAGGCGATGTGCGTTATCGGATTGTATTGGAATATTAACTTAGTCGCATGATTCATCGCTGTTCTAACAAGCCTGTTCAGCATGTTTCTGAACAGGCTTATTATATTAAGTGACTCAAGCCGTAAAAAACGCTTGTGGCTTGTTCTGGCATCAGCCTAAAATGGCGCACAAATTATCATCAACGGAGTTAACAACATGTCAGAACCAGTATGGTTTAAAACCGCAGAAGCCACTGTTTTCGCTAGTGAAGACCAAGGTACCGATGCGATGCCTGAAATTTTGATTGGTAGCGTCAAAGGACCAGCAGGTCATGCCTTTGCTAATTTAATGGGGCAAACAGAAGGGCACACGCGCATGTTTGCGATTCGTGCGACCAATCAACAAGTTAAACCAGCGACCATGATTGTGCCGAAAGTCACCATCAAATCCAGTGCATATGTTGAGTTGTTTGGTGGCCCGGTTCAATCAGCGGTGGCCGATGCGGTGTTAGATAGCGTGATTGAAGGTGTGATTCCTAAAGAGCATGCAGAAGAGTTATGTATTGTCGCCATGATCTGGATTGCCCCTGATGCTGCAGCCAATCCAGATGTGGATCGTAAAGATTTATACCGCACCAACTATGAAGCGATGAAGTTAGCGATTAAACGTGCGATGTCAGGCTCACCGACAATTGATGAATTGATTGCTAATCGCAACAGCATTCATCATGAGATGTATGACCCAGAAACGGGTGAGTCTCAGTGGTAAGAACCCGAGCGCAAAATAAGAAAGCCAGACTTATGTCTGGTTTTTTGTTTTCATCACCGCTCCTTTTTATTGACCAGAAATTCGACGACCAAAGCTAATCGCATAGGCCGACGGTCGGGCAAGCAAAATAGGGTCATCGCTGGCTTCAATACCATCAGTCAGAGCGAGCGGATTAAACATGGTTTGTTTAGCAAATTGCTCACCATTGGCATCAACCGTGTCCAGGCTTATGGTCCCTAACTTAATGATTTGGCGAGTTTCCGGCCAGACGACAGTCGGATCATTCAATGCGTCGTCTTTATCCGCTATCTGTAGTCCCAGCGCGAATTCAACCTGACTTTGTTCTAGACGTTTGGGGAGTTCTTCAAACAGGTAATCTTTGCCAGCCGCAGCGCGTTGTTCATCAGTTAAATACTCTGGGCCATTCAGAGGAATTATTTGATAACGACCATAGCTAACCTCACCGTCTTTATTGGTAAATTTAAAGGCGTTTACGCCATAAAACGGTTGCGTTGCAAAACTGACTGGGGCGGGCTTTGGTGTTTCTACAAATGTTTTAGCGGCAGGGTGGTTGGCAAGAAATTGTGTGATGGGTTTAGGTGTGGCGGCATCAGGTCCTGAAGTAGCTACTGCATTTAATAGACCTAAAAAATCTTCGGGGGTGGCAGCCGGGAAACGATTGACGGAGATACTGACGATGTCGGTATATGTCTCATCTGGAAGGTGAAAGCGTATGGCGATCCCTTTTGGAAATGAGCTGGGATTATTATCAGCAATATCGGGAATGCCAGTCGTATTAGAAAAACGGACTGTCACAGGCGTGGCAGGGGACTCAAAATGGACTGCGTTAGACACTGTTGCGGCATCGGGGCTGGGAGTGAATTCACCTGAGACAACAATGCCTTTCGCATGATTTTTTCGAATACCTGGATGTGGTCCCGCAATGGTGCTTAAGGTATCGACCAACTGTTCAACGACAGGTTTATTAGTGTGGTCGTCAGCCATCGCTGAGGACAAAGAAAACAAAGCCAAACTAGATAACAAGGCACACTGTTTTATAACGTTTGATGATAATGCCATGACGTGATCCCCTGAATTTGATAAGTGAAAAAATAGATAAAGTGAACATTCCTTGATTGGCGTATTCAAGAAAAATTCGAATAAGCGTAGATATCGCGTACGTATAAGTCATAGAATAGACCACAGACAACCATGGATTTACGCCTGTGACACAGAAACGTCAAGATCTCAATATCAGTTTATTTAAAGAAAATATTTATCAATCGATTGTTAATTCAAGTTTTGATGCCATTGTTTGTAAAACCTTAGATGGCATTGTATTGAATTGGAATCCGGCAGCGGAAAAGATTTTCGGTTATAGCGCTGATGAAATGGTCGGTGAAAGTATGCTCAAAATTTTTCCAGACAATAAAAAACAGGAAGAGGCGGATATTCTGGAAAAAATACGTCGAGGCGAAGTGGTTAACCATTTTCAGACGGTTCGTAAACATAAGTCTGGTCGACTGATCGATGTATCAGTGACTATCTCACCTGTTTATGATGCCGATGGTCGTATCGTTGCGGCATCAAAAATTGCCCGTGATATTACAGAGCAAGTTAAAGCTATTCGCTTAAGTCACGAATACCAAGCGATTGTCGAGTCTTCTGAAGATGCCATTTACAGTTTGTCGCTGGATGGTACGGTAACAAGCTGGAATGCCGGCGCTGAGCATATTTTCGGTTTTAGTACAGACGAAATTCTTGGACAGTCTGTATCAGCACTCTATGATGAAGAGAATCCTCAATCTGATGATATTCTCAAAGCTATCAATAGCGGTGAAAGCCTGGAGCACTATAAAACGACCAGAAAAAATAAAGATGGCTTCGTCATGAATATGTCGGAAACCGTTTCACCCTTACAAGATCAGAATGGAAAGGTCATCG
>NZ_DIAC01000028.1:25286-25608 GCF_002414625.1 Methylophaga sp. UBA5088
AAAGGTCATCGGCGGTTCCATTATTGCCAGAAATATCACACATGATATTGCAGAACAGCAGCTTATATGGAAACAAGCTAATTACGATAACCTCACGGGGCTGGCTAACAGAGATTTATTTTTAAAATCACTCACACATGAAATGGAAATGGTTCAAGACTCCATCTCACGTGACAACCTGGTGTTGTTGTTTCTCGACTTGGATAATTTCAAAGACTTCAATGATAATTATGGCCATGATTTTGGTGACGAAGTGTTGCGCCATGCTGCGGATGTACTGACAAAAACATGCCGTAATGCGGATCTTATTGCTCGCTACGCA
>NZ_DIAC01000028.1:25638-27823 GCF_002414625.1 Methylophaga sp. UBA5088
TGCTCGCTATGCAGGCGATGAGTTTATTATTCTGCTGTCTGGTGAGTTTCCCAAAAAAGAATTAAAACGCTTTGTTGATAGGTTAATCAGTAAACTCAATGTGCCTTATCCTATTAATGGTATTGATTGCCGGTTGTCTGCCAGCATTGGCATTGTGCAGTATCCTTCTGATGCTTTGACTGCATCAGACTTACTCAAAAAAGCAGATCAGGCCATGTACGCAGCTAAAGCGGCTGGAAGGAACCAGTATTGTTACTATGAAGACGATGCTTCTGCAAAAGCATTGATTGACCATTAAATTAAACGCAGACTTTATGCGTGCTTAAGCGCAGATTTTCGTCATGAGTCTATATGTGTCTATAGACTATAAAAAGGCGCAATGTCTCTGTCATGCTGTCTAGCGCTATCACCATTCACATTTCATCTTAAGGACTTTAATGAAACAAAAACATCTTATCCTTGGCAGCCTGGTCGGGCTGGCTGTTGTGTCAGGTTATTTTTATGCGGATTATAAAAAACATGAAGTAATCAAAGAACGCATTGATATGGAACTGATGCAGTTTGATGGCACAAGCACCATTAAATACGGCACGCTGGACACATCACTTTTCTCTAATGCGGTGACATTAAAGAATGTGAGTATCGATACATCGGGTCTTTCAGGTATGACTCAAACACCCACACCTAAAATGATCAGTATTGAGTCGGTGACGGTGGATAGCAAAGCAGGGTTAAGCTCGCTGAACAATTCTCAGTTACCTCCTCATCTTGAAGTTACCTTACACCGCATAGCCACAGAAGTTGATTTTAAACAGCTAGCTCAGCAAAGTTACAAACCCGTTGAAAAAGCATTTTATCAAGTGGTGGACCAGGTTACTGAAGGTAAACCCACCACGGATTTTTACCTAGAATATGATTATGAACCAGCCAAAGAGAATACGCTTTCATTTATCGATATCACGCTGAAATCGGAACTGAATAAAGTGGCAAAGCTGGAAGTCAAAGCGGAAATAGAGAATATGCCACTGGATCCCGTGGTATTGATGTTGGGTGGTATGCAACGAGCACTTATTCATCATTTCCAGCTTGAGATTAAAGAAGAAGACAATACCTTTGATCTGATGATGGAAAACATCGCCAAGCAGATGAATGTCACTGAAAAGGCCTATCAAGCTCAGCTGACTGATCAACTTAAGAAAAAAGCTGAGACCTCACGCCAACCTGCAGAGCAAATGTTTTATGAGGCTATGGAAGACTTTGTGGAGGATCTTCATAAGTTCAAGATAGACATAACGCCTAAACAACCTATGACTTTAATCGATATCCAAAAGCTTGCCGCCTTTGCTAAAGATAGCGATGAGCTTGAAGAGCAACTCGAGCTGAAAATTAAAGGCAAATAAACGTTCTCCACCAACACCGCAGTGAGTAGGGCTAAGGTGTTGGTGGATTTTTCTTATCTGAGTGAATCAATCTATTTTTGATCTGAGGGTGGAGAGCAGACATATAGTTTTCTATCGTTTGAGTGTAGATATTATTTAAACCAATGTCTTCAAGTGTCTCATCATGTGTCAGATCTAATTGCAGCAGTTCAGCTTGACTACCGACCTGATGAAGTGTGTTTACAAAACGGGCGGAACTGTCACAGGCGTATTCACGTTGAAGAGAACAGACAACAAACATCGGGATTTCATCACCGTCCACATGATTAATCGGGGATGCCTGCTGCCAGTAATGTTCTTGTTTACCAAAGGCCTCATCATAGAATTCCACATGTTTTTGCTGCATTAAAGCGACTAAATCCAATACCTGGCTATCAATAACAAAACTGGCTAACCAAGGTCGTATATTGGCCTCTTGCATCAGTGTTTCATGGCTGGTCAATAACGCGAGCAAATGTGCACCTGCTGAGTGACCCAAAACCATCATTTTGTCAGCATCACCGTGCCACTGCTCGGCCTGGGTTTGTATGGTGTGAATGGCAGCGGCAATATCTTTAGCCTGAGTGATGGGATCGACTTCTGGGACCAAACGGTAATTAGTCGAAACGAGAATAAAGCCTTTCTTTACCCAGCGATTCACTTTGTTTTTGATTAATCCTGTGCTGCGTTTATCACCAAATTGCCAGGCACCACCGTGGATTAATAATAGAATAGGGGCATCTTTTGCATTTGCGGGTAGATAGACA
>NZ_DIAC01000028.1:27923-29517 GCF_002414625.1 Methylophaga sp. UBA5088
GACATCCATGGTCTGTAAAGGCGAATTACCATAGGCCAGATCACGTATCATTTTGATATCATCTTCAGCAGCCAGCACCGGCTTTATTAACAAAAACAAGCAAACAGTCAGTACTATCTTGAATGTCATCTTTTCATCCTTTGATTAGGTGTCAGCTAGCTATTTCATCTGAACGTAAGTTTACGTTATGCTATCAGACATGATGAACATCAAATCCTTTCTATACAGCTTGATTATGATGATGGTGCTGCAAACAGTCATTGTCGCGGCTGATGTACATCATATTATTTTTGATGAGCAGGATAATCACAGTCTCATCGATCCTATCGCCGATGATAGTCCGGATTCAGTCCATATGGATGCCGACCAACATCAGTGTGGTCACAGTCATTGTGTGCATTTTGTGGCTGTGCCGCATGTGGTGAACTTACCGCTGTCTTTATTTAAAGACACTTTTTTCAGTCCGTACCAATACATACATGCATCGGGTTCCGTCAGCTCTATGTACCGCCCTCCGAAAGCCTGATTCTGATTTAACACTTCCGCTCATCACCTATGCGTGATGAAAGAGTATTTATTTCAGGATTCCTATCATGAAACTCATTTATTTAGATGGGCAAACGCCATTTTTGCGTCTGTGCCTGTATGTTGCTTTCAGTCTGTTTATTGTGTCGTTTCAGGCCCATGCTGCAACAAACACGACATTGACATTAGTGCAAGCCATTAAAAAAACCTTAAATCAGAATCCCTCACTCAATATCTTTCCGGTTCGTGAACAAGGCCTGCAAGCTGAGCGTGAAACAGCCCAGCTATCACCGTCTTATCGCATAGGTGCTGAACTGGAGAACGTGGCTGGTACAGGTCAGCTAAGTGGCACGAAATCGGCTGAGCTCACGGTGTCTTTATCTTCTGTGCTGGAGCTAGGTGGAAAAAAACAAGCTAGGGTTGATGTGGTTGATCAAAAGCTGGCATTAACGCAAATAAAAAAACAGATTGCTTCGCTTGATTTACTCAGTACGGTTACCAAAAATTATATTCAGTTATTGATTGATAAACAGCGAATACAGCTTACTAAAGAAGAAGTCTCTCTTGCTCAAGCCACGGCTGATGAAGTCAATAAACGTGTCAGGGCTGCGATTGCGCCTAAAGCTGATTATGCCCGTGCAGTGGCCGCCGTTGAGCAGGCCAGATTAAATGTCTGACGTGTCGAACAGCGAATGCATGCCCATAAAATGGCTTTGGCTAATCTATGGGGAGAGATGCAGCCACAATTCAATAACGTAGCTGGATCACTGTTTGATTACGGCAGCAGTAGATCGTTTGAGTCACTATTCGAACGGGTCAAAAATAATCCGTCGCTGGCATTTTTTGCTGCTGAAACACGTTTAAAAGAATCTGAAATTCGTCTGGCAAAAACCCAACAGCAGGCCGATATCGATTGGTCTGTGGGTATTAGGCGAAGTGCTGATATTGATGAATCTGCGTTGGTAGCAGGGTTTTCTGTGCCGTTATTTGCAGAAAAACGTGCTGAGTCAGCAGTGAAATCAGCATTGGCAGCAAGAAATGAAATAATGTTTCGCCAACAAGACTTTCT
>NZ_DIAC01000028.1:29566-30195 GCF_002414625.1 Methylophaga sp. UBA5088
AACAAGACTTTCTGCTGCGTATACATACACAACTATATCAGGCATATACAGCACGGGAGCAGGCCATTACCTCGGCCACAACCTTGCGTCAATCCATCATCCCACAGTTGACCGACGCCTTAACTCAAACCAAAACAGCTTATCAGCGGGGCTTGTATAGCTACCTTGATTTCCTGACAGCTAGACAAGAGCTGCTGAATGCCAAGCGAGATCTTATTGAGGCATCAGCTGATGCCTTACTGCTGGCGGCGGAAATTGAACAGCTGACAGCTGAGCCGTTGTTAATCGATCAAAAAACTGAGGGGACAAGTTATGAATAAGCGAGATATAACCTTTCCTTACTGTTTAATGTTCATCGTGTTTTCTATCTGGGCGCTGTTATCTGTAAAGACCGCTTTTGCCGATGAAGATAAGCATGAACATGAACACGCTGGTCATCATGATGAAGAAGTCAGTCATATTGACGAGGACATGGCTTCATTAAATGCCATCTCGACAGCCATTGTCAGTGGTGGTGATATTAGCAAAACACTCACCCTATACGGTATCGTGACCCTGTCTCCTGAACATACCAGCCATGTGACGGCCCGATTCGCTGGAAGAATAACGCGTGTGTATGTTGAGTATGG
>NZ_DIAC01000082.1:0-904 GCF_002414625.1 Methylophaga sp. UBA5088
CTGCTGGTGGCCGGTAAAGATGTCACTATTCGTGCCGGTATTCATAATGTTTTTGATCGTGATTACTGGTCTGGTGTCGATACCTGGAGTGGTATGGCTTATGGTGCACCACGTACATTCACCGTCTCTACCACCATCGACTTTTAAGACATGCCTCTCTTGTTGCCATGACAAGGGAGGTTTTCTCTATTTGATGTTATAGGCATTACACTTCAGAATGCTGCCTTGAAAATTTTTGATTGAAATAATAATGCGGATTGAAAAAGCAACAAAAGCAGATTATCAAAAGCTGATAGAAATATGGGAAAGCTCTGTTAGAGCAACGCATGATTTTCTGGCCGAGCAGGATCTTCAGGTATTGAAACCATTGATATTGGAAAACTATTTTGATGTGGTTGAGTTAAATATTGCTAAACGTGATGATGGTGAAATAGTCGGATTTTGTGGTGTGAGTGATGGCAATATTGAGATGTTGTTCGTTTCACCAGAAGCAAGAGGGCAGAGAGTTGGGGTAAGACTTGCTACTCACGCAATAAATGATCTCGGTGCAAATAAGGTCGATGTGAATGAACAAAACAGACAGGCATTAGGCTTTTATGAGCACATTGGTTTTGCCGTGGTTGGACGTTCAGCTGTTGATGGTCAGGGTAAACCTTATCCATTGCTGCATATGCAACTAGCAGAACGTTAACGCTGCTTATATTGAAAAATGAAGATTAAAACAATCACTGCCGATGAAACATTAAGCTTAAGAAGTGAAGTTCTGCGTTCTGGTAAACCGCTTTCTCAATGTGTGTTTGAGGGTGATAAGGCTGTCACTACCAGACATTTTGGTGCTGTGGATGAAAAAGGCACTATCGTAGGAGTTGTATCAGTTTATTTGAAGGATAATCCTTTGCTTAAG
>NZ_DIAC01000082.1:1023-8588 GCF_002414625.1 Methylophaga sp. UBA5088
TAATAAAATTTCCGTGTGAAGGATAATCCTTTGCTTAAGCAGACTAACACCTATCAAATAAGGGCGATGGCGACAGCGACAAATTATCGAGGTAAAGGGCTTGGAAAAGCACTATTGAGTGCTGCAGAAGACTATGCAGAATCGCAAGATGCAGAGCTAATCTGGGCTAATGCCAGAAGCACAGCAATGGGTTTCTATACAAACTCAGGTTATAAGCAGGCTTCCAAAGAGTTTATTATTCCAGAAATCGGCCCACACTTTTTAGTTACTAAAGTCTTGTAATAAACACATTGTTATTCGCTTTTTAGTTCTAATCTTATGTCGTTGATATCTCTTTTTTTCTGGAAGAAAAGCGTTCAGCCCAGTTCAATACTGTAATTAATAAACTGGGTAAAAAGGTCAGTGTGACAATCATTGAACATAAAATCCCAACCAGTACCACGATACCGACACCGCGATAGAGCTCAGTACCAGCACCTGGAATAAAGACTAAAGGTGCTAGACCAAATACGGTAGTGGCAGTGGACATCAAAATTGGACGTAAGCGCGTGGCAACGGCCTGATTGACGGCATCACGAACCGATACAGCTTTATCTTCCAAATTTCTTCGTGCCTGTTCAACAATCAGAATCGGGTTATTGACGACTGTACCCAGTAAAATCACAAAACCGAGCATGGTAATCATATCGAATGGCTGGATAATGGCGGGTAGACCAAAGATATTTAGCACTGGCCCAGCAGCATTGACCGCCGCTAAGCCAACAATACCACCGGCGATGCCTAGAGGGACTGTCGCGAGAATCAGCAGTGGATACCACCAGTGACTAAAAATAGCGACCAGCAGCAAATAAATAAGAATTAAGGCAATGACCAGGTTGCCTGATAAGGATTCACGGGTGGCATCTAACTGATCGGCGGCCCCAGAAATACTGATAGACACACCTTTTGCCACTTCACCCTCTGCCTGCATATTGGGCAGCATTTGAGTACGAACCTGATTCACGGCAGTTTCCAGCGCGATCTCTCTTGGCGGAATAATCAATAAAGTGACGGTACGACGACCATTCACACGTCGTAACTGATCGCTATCAACTGTATCCACAATATTGGCTAGTGCATTTAAGGGTAACACAGTGCCTTGTGGTGTCATGATAGGCACATTAGCCAGTGAGGACAGGGTTTGGTTTTGTCCGGCGGTGCTGAAGATGAACATATCAATTTTGTCATCATTCATAAAAAACTCGTCCACATAAGCCCCATCACTCAGTGCCGCGACTGTGTAACCAAAATCATCTGCAGACATATTGATCTCAGCTAGTCGATCCCAGTTTGGACGAATTTCGACTAAGGGTTGATCTAAAGACAAGGCGGAAGGTTCGGATTCAATCTGTGGATTACCAAACAGCTTTTCAGCACGTCTTATCGCGTATTCAGCTGTACTATAGAGGCTTTCCTGATCGGCACCAGAGATATCAAGATTCACGGCTCGTGTGCCGCCTTGGCTGCTCGAAATAATTGAGCCACGGTTTGAGAAGCCACGCATGCCTGGATATTCCTTAAACATGGATGTCAGTGCATCCATCATGGCTTCTAAGTCTTGTGGTCGAACAGGTTCACTCAGAATCCATATTGAGCCTGGATTAATACGCTGAAAATAATATTTCAGGGCGGGTAGTTTGTGTTCACCTTCATCAAATTTATTTGGGTCAGCCTGCAAGGCTTCACTTAAATGCTGGCGGATATCATCTGCCAGTAAACGCATTTCAGGTAAGTTATAGCCAGGTGGAGCCACCATCATACTGAACGCTTTCGGTTCCTCACCCTCAGGTAAATATTCGGCCGGTGGAAGTAAATACCAGCCAGCACCCATTGTGCAGGTAAAAATAATGACAATGGAAAGGAGGCGTTTAAAGGGCGAAGTATTGAGCCAGCTGACCAATTTTAAAATCGGGCCTGGATGACTTAAATCATCACCATGATCACGGTCATCACCAAAGCCAACGCGGGCACAAGCAGCAGGTACGACAGCGACGGCGAATAACATGGAGGCTAATATCGCTGTCGATATCGCAATAGCAATATCTGAATAAAGCTGCCCGGCTTCTTCATCGACAAATAATACTGGTGCGAATACGAGTACGGTGGTCATGCTGGAGGCCAGTACCGCGGTCCAGACTTCTTTTACGCCAGTGATCGCGGCTTGAATACGGTCCAGGCCACGTCGGCGCGCCTGCTCAATGCTCTCTAGTACCACAATGGTGTTATCCACTGTCATACCGATAGCAAAGGCGATCCCCGCCAGTGAGATGACGTTGATGGTGCGATCAAAGGCTAATAGACCAATAAAAGCAGCAATCGTGCACACCGGCATACCGAGCAGACCAATTACGGTCGCTCTGCCTGAACGCAAGAATAAATACAGAATAAGTGTCGCGAGAATAGCCCCTAGTGCCAGATTCTGTGTGACCTTTTCTACCGAGGCCTGAACATAGCGAACATCATCACCAATTAACGAAATCGTTAAGCCGTTAGGATGAAGTTGATCTTGCCGAATCTCATCCACTTCTTTCAGCATGGCCTGTTTGATATCAATAACGTTTGAGCCTGTTTCACGTTTTACTGCCATGGTCAGTGCGGCTTCGTCATTGACGATGGATAAGCCCCGTACTTCATAATGATCTAGGCGGACTTCCGCTACATCTTTGAGTTTGATGTCGGTGTTATTTCGGTGGGCAAGTGTCAGTTCTTTCAGGCTTTCAACATCCTTAAACCGACCGACCGTTCGAATAAAATAGCGACGTTTACCATCATCAAGATCACCGGCTGAGGTATCTCTGTTACGCTCACGGATGGCATCTCGGACATCAGTTAGAGAGAGTCCACGCTGCGCCAGTTTTGCAGGATCAATATGGATCTGTATTTGTCTTTCAGCACCACCTCGAAGTTGAACCTCAGACACACCTGCTACACGTTCCATTCTAGGTCTGACATCATCATCGATAAAGTCAGTGACCATATCCATATCCAGGCTCAGAGGGTTGCCAGGCAGTGGGGTCACAGCAAAATACATAAAGGCATTTTCAGAAAATGAACTGCTGTAGAGACGAGGTTGATCAACATTTTCGGGATAATTGGAGACCTGACTGAGCGCGTTAGAGACCTCAATTAATGTTTCATTAATATCCACACCAAATGGAAACTCAAGCTCAATGGTGGCCTGTCCGGTATCGGCCAGTGACTCCATTCGCGCCAGATTGGGAACACTTCGCAGATAACGCTCTTGTTCTATCAGGATTTCTTTTTCAATATCCTGTGGTGTGGCACCGGGCCATCCCGTGACGACGCTGATGGTTTGCACATCAAGATCAGGAATCATTTGTACGGGGATACGTTTTGCCGCGGCGATACCCAGCACCATAATGATCAGAACAATGACCGTGAGCAGCTTTCCGTTTCTAATGGGGGCTTCAAGCATGATGAAATGACACCTGGTTATTGTTCTTGGTCAACAAGCGTGACGTTTTCTCCGTCTCGTAAAACTTCATTACCACGTGTGACGACCTTATCTTCTAATGTGATGCCTGACAGAATGGTGACACCCTGACTGCTTTGGTTGCCAATCTGGACTTTCTGACGCTTAGCTATGCCATTCTCAACAATAAAAACACTATAGCCTCCGTCAGGATGTAGCAGTAAAGCATCGCGTGGGATGATGATGCGCTGTTGAGTTTGCTGATTATCATTGAGTCCAATGATGGCTTGGGCAGAGGTGCCAGGTAATAAGCTAATGTCGCCAGTATCAATCAGAATTCGGACTAAAAAAGCTCTTGCCTGAGGATCGCTGACCGGCACAATGGCATTGATGGTGCCTTTGAAGCGTTTATCTGGAAAAACATCGGGAATGACTTCTACCTGATTTTGCTGGTTAATTTCTGAAAAACGTTCTTGAGGGACTTTGACATCTAAGCGGACTTTATCGGTCGCCACCAGTTCCAGCACAGTGGTACCTCGATTGACCCATTCACCCACCTCAGTCAGTTTAGCGCTGATAACTCCAGAAAAAGGCGCTGGAAGATGATGACGAGCTAACTGTTCCTGAGCAGATGCTTCTGCTGCCTTGGCTGCCATAAGTGCAGCTTCAGAAAGATTTAAGTTTGATAAACGGCTGGCATTTTCACTCGCTGAAATATAATTTTTCTCACGTAAGCCTTTGGCTTCGTTAACCAGGCGCTTTGCTTCATCACGAGCCGCTTCTGCTTCAGCGGTCGCCGCTCTTGCCTGAGCGAGCACTTGTTTAGATAAAGCGGGATCAAGTTCGAGTAAAACGTCTCCTTTTTTTACCTGACTGCCAGCATCCACTAATACAGTTGAAACCAAGCCATCTACACGGGGTGAGAGCATGGCTCGCTTTTCAGCGGTGAGGGTTCCTGAGAGTGTTAAGTTATCACTTACTTTCGATTTTTCTGGCGATATAACTGAAACAGGTGTTTCAGCATAGAGGTTTGATGTACTGAGAAAACCAGACAAAACAAACAAAAATAGGCAGACTCTTTTCCAATGATAATGATTCTTCATGTTGTTCCGTTTACGGCTGTTATCGCATATTTAGGTAGCTGGTCACCGCTTAGTTCCCGAAGATGTAAATATTTGTTAAGGCTGTTAATGAAGATTACATCGAATAAACAATTTTTACTAATGGAAGCTTGTTAGTGCGTTGATCTGTCTGGCGGGAAGCAGAAATGGTTCTAAGTGATGTTTAATTTACAACATCAACATGAAGTAAAGATGAAAAGGCGCAAAGAAACAAAACGTCCCTTACGCCAATTGATGGTTAGCCAGACTTTTTATTAGTTTTATTCAATGGTTTGTTTCTGGGTGGGCGCCGAGCAGGACGTTTCGCTGACGTATTTTCCGAATGCGGTCTGGCTGAGCGTGGTTTAGCCGGATGACGCTTGGCCGAGGTCTTTTTCGTTAAGCTATAACTATCAGGCACATCATGTGTGGGTTCAAAACCATCCACATACACACGTTCCAGTTTATTCCCAATTAATTTTTCAATATCTTTGAGCTGATCGATTTCATCGGCACTGACCAAGGAGATGGCCTCACCTGCGGCACCCGCACGTCCAGTTCGACCAATTCGATGCACATAATCAGCAGCCACGTTAGGCAAATCAACATTGATAACATGGGGCAGTTGATCAATATCTAAACCGCGCGCGGCAATATCTGTTGCCACTAACACTTGAATGGTATTGGATTTAAAGTCGGCAAGTGCTCGTGTTCTCGCACCTTGGCTTTTATTACCATGAATGGCGGCGGCTTTCAGCCCATGATCTTCCAGGTATTTAGTGAGTTTGTTGGCACCATGTTTTGTTCTGGAAAAGACCAGAACCTGATACCAGTTATTATCCTGGATAAGTTGATTCAGCAAAGCGGGTTTTTGTTTTTTATCGACAGGAATAATCCACTGTTTCACTTTTTTTGCTGTGGTGTTGGCTGGGGCGACAGAAATTTCGACAGGATTCTTCACCAGACGTTTTGCCAGCTCACGGATTTCTATGGAAAACGTGGCTGAAAACATTAAGGTCTGACGTTTTTGTGGCAGTAAATTAATAATCTTACGAATATCGTGGATAAATCCCATATCCAACATACGATCAGCTTCATCCAGAACAAGCACTTCTAACTCATCAAAACGGATGGCATTTTGTTGATAGAGATCCAGAAGTCGCCCAGGGGTAGCCACTAACACATCAACACCACGACGCATACGCATCATTTGTGGGTTTATCTTTACACCACCAAACACAACGGCAGAACGTAATGGTAAATATTTACCATAGGTCTTAATGCTTTCTTCCACTTGAGCGGCGAGCTCGCGAGTGGGGGTGAGTACAAGTGCTCGTGCCTGATTTGCTCGGGCAGGTTTGCCCTCAGAGAGTTTATGCAGAATTGGCAAGGTAAATCCTGCGGTTTTGCCGGTACCTGTTTGAGCTGCTGCCATAACATCATTACCTTCCATGATGGCAGGAATGGCTTTGGCTTGAATAGGGGAGGGGGTCGTATAACCTGACTCTGTCACGGCACGTTGCAGTGGCAAAATGAGACCTAACTCGGAAAATGTCATAATTTACTCAATATAAAGCGTATATAGTGAAAACAGCGTCTTCGCATTATTCAGCGTGTGTTTTTGGATAAGGTTAACAGTCACGGTTGTGTTACATCGACAAAGCGGGATGTAAAAGTGGAGGTCATGTCAGAACGGCTGTTAACACATGGAACTTATTGTCTACCCTGAAGCAGGTAACGACGAGTTCTGTAGGCACAATTATGACAGAGTTTTGATAGGAATATTGTTTTCTCTACAAAAATCGTCAGTTTAGAATGTTATCATTCATTTATCACTTTTTACTTAGGAGGAATCATGAAGAAAAAATCCATTTTAATTGCCATTGTAATTGCGCTATTGGCGATCTTTGTTGTTGCTGCTGTATCTACAGTCTTTGTAAATGACAGTAAAGAACGTTATGCCAATGTACCTTCTTCTAATAAAGAAGATAAAGTAGGTGATGCGGTTGCGCCAGCATCTGTTGAAAGCGAGATGACTCAGCCCATTGAACAAAACGAAGTGGGTGGTGTGAATGAAACCGTCACCGAGCATATGGAAGATACGAAAGAGGCGGTACCTGAAACAGTGGTAGATGAAGCGGCCATTGCCGAGCCAGACACCAGTGAAGCGAATGATGCCGCTGAAGACGTGAAAGCGGCTGTTGAAGAAACACAAGCTGAAGCGGCGCCTGAAGAACAAGAGCAAGCGTCTGCAGAAGCGAAAACGCACATTGTTACTGCGGTTGGTCTCAAATATGATCCACTGGTCATTCAGATTCAGCCTGGCGATAAAGTCGCTTGGGAAAATATGCCTACGCATGATACACAATCATTAGAAGGCCTGATTCCGGAAGGTGCTGAAGCATGGCATTCACAAATGGGTGAAAACTATCAGCGTACCTTTACCGTTGAAGGTATCTATGTGTACAAATGCACACCTCACTTTGGTGCAGGTATGGGCGGCGCCATCATCGTTGGTAATCCGGTCAACCTCGAGCAAATCAAAGCGGCTGATGCGAAAGGCGCTGCAGGACGTTTAGTAAGAAAAGCGATTGCTGCCGCTGAAAAAATGTAAGACAACCGCTGATGATGTCAAACAACCCTCTGTTCGTATTGAGCAGGGGGTTATTTTTTGGAAAAAATCATGACTGAACAAACATTTATTAAAGGTAAAGATCGTGATCTGGAAACCAGTATTACGACCATGCAAGCGAAGTTGAAAGCGTTTGGTTTTGATGTCGAAGAGGCATCGTGGCTAAATCCGGTCAGCCATGTTTACTCGGTGCATATTCGTGATAAAAGCTGTCCGTTGATGTTTACCAATGGTAAAGGGAGTTCTGCTAAAGCCTGTTTAGCCAGTGCCTTAGGTGAATATTTTGAGCGTTTGAGTTGTAATTATTTTTTTGCTGACTTCTATCTGGGTGAGCAACATAGCCAGGCGCCTTTTGTGCATT
>NZ_DIAC01000061.1:0-3996 GCF_002414625.1 Methylophaga sp. UBA5088
TTAATGCTGAAGCCTATACGGTCATTGGCGGCTATGAAAGTGCCATAGACGCCAGTATTAATCTACTAGCATCGGGGCATCATGTTCGTGTATTGATGAAAGAATCGGACTGGAATAAACCAAGCAGTGATCCCAGTAAAATGCTTTCACCCTACAGTCTCGACAGATTCAATGAGGCTATCCAATCAGAACGTCTCACTATCACATTTGACGCGAATATCCAGTCCATTAAAAAGACAGCCGACGCATATATCGTATCCAGTGAGGATGGACGCCAATGGTCATCAAGGACGGCCCCTATTCTCGCTACTGGTTTCTTATCCGGTGGTGGCGCTAAGCAGATTGCACATTTATGGGAATGGGATGAAGACTGCCGAATTCTGCTGACAGAAGCTGATGAATCAACCTGTACGCCTGGGCTGTTTTTAGTTGGCCCACAAGTCAGACATGATGAGCAGCTTTATTGTTTTATTTATAAGTTTCGTCAGCGCTTTACTCAGCTCACTGAGCTGTTAGCGCTTTGCTTGTCTTTGGATAGCTCAGCATTAAATGCCAGAAATCCCTGGGCAGGCCAATGCGATGAAGAGCAGTGTGGAGATTGTGCATGTTAAACACGGCAAGCCTATCTACTCGTACAGGACTGGGAGCAACCGCACTTTTATTACTCTCCAGTCTGGTCACAGGCTCATGGATGGGTCATCAGGCACCTGTTATGGGCGCGGCCATCGGTCAATACACCGATCCTGTGCTGTTGTCTTTAATCATCTTGTTGTTTTCAAGTGTTCGATTTGATGCTTTATCCAATCTCAAACATAAACTGTCATTTCTTTCGATTAGCTTAGTCGCCAACTTTTTGATCGTGCCACTGATTGGTTACGGCATCGCCTCGCTGATATTACCTGATCATCCCTTAATCATGGTCGGGTTAATTATTTATTTTATGTCACCTTGCACAGATTGGTTTTTAGGCTTTACCCGAATTTGTCAGGGAGACACACTACTCGGCTCAGCGTTATTACCCATCAACATGGTCGTACAGTTGCTGTTGTACCCAATTTATCTGTCCGTGTTTACGCAAAATAATGTCAGTCTGGCATCCGATGTTATTGTGACTACATTCACCCAATGGTTTCTCACGCCATTGCTAATTGCAGTGGTCATACATCTTCTTATAAGGACCACATTACCTCAGTCTAAACGGCTTCAGTTATTTGACGGGATTAATCGACTCATTCCGATTGTGATATCCATTGTCATCTTTCAAATATTTGCCAGTAATTTTGGCATCATTATTGAGAATGTGAATGTCTTCATCAGTTTATTAGCAGGTGTATTCTGCTTTTTTGTGCTGACGTTTGCTCTTAGTGAAATCCTCAGTCGTTTTTTTAAGCTGCCTTACCAGGAACATGTTCTTTTGACCATGACGATAGCGGCACGTAATGCCCCGTTAATGCTGGCAGTGACGATGGTTGCCTTACCTTCACAACCTTTAATTTATGCCGCCATCGTTATCGGTATGCTGTTGGAGTTTCCTCACCTGACACTCATCAGTCATTTACTACTACGCTCCAAAGCGACTCATCAACATAAACATCGCTTACATGATTCTGAACAAGCTAATTAGCCATAGAGATAAGCCACAAGCTGAGCCTGCTCATCAGGCTATCAGCCACAGCTTTGCCCAAAATAATCGATATGTATTCAAACACTTATTTAAACATGGTGTTCACTCTTGGTTTTCTGACCATTTTATTTCTATCTGTCTAGCCTGTTCGCCAGGTATACATCCTCAAACTGAGTTTTAACTATGTCCATAAAACAACCACACGCAACATTCACTGTAAAATTTGGTGATTCTGACTACAGCTATGATGCTGCTATCACTGGCTATGATGTGATAACGGACATTTGTCCTGCTTATCGCTCAACAACAGTGGCACTTCAGGTCAATAACGTTTTACAGGATCTCAGCGATAGGATTAGTCATGATGCCACGGTAGAGCTGATACTGAGTGATAGTAAAGCAGGGCTTGAGATTATTCGTCACTCCAACGCCCACCTATTTGGTCATGCCATCAAACAACTATTTCCTGACACAAAAATGGTCATTGGCCCAGTCATTGAGAACGGCTTCTTTTATGATGTCGACAGTGACTATCACTTCTCTCCATCTGACCTCGACCTCATTCAAGAGCGTATGGAAACATTAGCCAAGACAGGATACGAGGTCATCAAAAAAAAGGTGCCCGTAGCGCAAGCGCGCGATCTATTTATGGAGCGTGGCGAAACCTACAAAGTAAACCTCATCGATGATATGGACACAGATATCAAAGAGGTGGGGCTTTATTACCATCAAGATTATATCGATATGTGTCGTGGTCCCCATGTGCCTAATATGGCTTTTTGCCGACATTTCAAACTCACGAAATTATCAGGTGCTTACTGGCGTGGCGATGCTAAAAACAAGATGCTGCAACGCATCTACGGCACAGCATGGAATAGCGCTAAAGAGTTACGCACCTACCTGCAAGCAATGGAAGAAGCGGAAAAACGGGATCACCGTCGTATCTGTAAAGCGCTCGACTTATTTCATTTTCAAGAAGATGCACCGGGTTCTGTATTTTGGCACCCAGGCGGCTGGTTAATTCTGCAAGAATTGATTGCCTACCTGCGTAGACGACAAAATACTGAGCATTATCAGGAAATCAACTCACCCGATATTATGGACAGAAGTCTGTGGGAAACATCTGGTCATTGGCAAAATTACCGAGATCATATGTTCACAACGGACACAGCGGATGGCCGATCCTTTGTGTTGAAACCAATGAACTGCCCTGGCAGTGTTTTATTACATCAGCATGATCTAAAAAGCTACCGTGATCTGCCTATTCGCATGAGTGAATTTGGCAAAGTGCATCGCTATGAACCTTCTGGTGCTTTACATGGCTTGCTTCGAGTCAGGCATTTCACCCAAGATGACGCTCATATCTATTGCACTCCCGAACAAATGCTCACCGAATGTATTGAAGCCATTAAGTTAACTCTGGATGTGTATCATCAGTTCGGCTTTGAAGACATTGACGTTAAATTGTCCACCCGCCCAGATCATCGCATTGGCTCTGATGATATCTGGGATTTACTTGAAAATACCCTGATTGATGCGCTTAAAGAACTGGATATTGTGGCTCAGCTAAATGAAGGTGAAGGGGCATTTTATGGTCCCAAACTCGAGTTTGTCATGCGAGACGCTATCGGACGCGAATGGCAATGTGGCACGCTTCAGGTCGATATGAACTTACCAGAACGCTTTGATTTACACTACATTTCAGAAACAGGTGAGAAAAAAAGACCGGCGATGATCCACCGCGCTTTGTTCGGATCATTAGAACGCTTTATCGGCATTTTATTGGAACATTATGCAGGCAAATTGCCGGCTTGGCTGATGCCGGTTCAGCTGGTTATTTGTACCATCAGTTCTGAGCAAACAGAATACGTTTCACAAGTCGTCAATATTTTACGACATTATGGTGTACGCGTTGAAATCGACACCCGTAGTGAAAAAATCGGCTATAAAATACGTCAGCATACCCTGAAATACGTCCCTTTTATTGCGATTGTCGGCGACAAAGAACAGCAAACTAAAACGCTCACTTTGCGTAGTCAAAATGGAAAACCATTAGGGACGTTTACCATCATCGAAGCCATGAATAAGCTGATTCAGGATTGTCAGAGGCCAGATATGGACGCGCGATTTCGTACCATACAAGACGCCATTGACACATTGTTGACCGATGCCGTGAGTGATACGCATGCGTAATCATCAATATCATGCTGACTTATTGATAAGCGATGGCAGAGTTCATACCCCCTCCGGTAAACAGGAAATGGATATTGCCTGTAAAAATGGGCAAATTGTAGCCATAGGTTCGCTGAAAAATAGCTGGTCAGCTGATGACGTTATACAAGCGTCTGGGCTGGATGTCTTACCTGGTGTCA
>NZ_DIAC01000061.1:4071-6070 GCF_002414625.1 Methylophaga sp. UBA5088
CTTACCTGGTGTCATGGATACCCAGCTTCACTTTCGCGAGCCGGGACTGACACATAAAGAAACCATTGAAGCCGGCACTAGAGGCGCCGTTTTAGGCGGGATTACCAGTGTGTTTGAAATGCCCAATACACATCCGCTGACGGTCAGCGAAACCGATCTGCAACAGAAACTGGATATCGCTAAACGCACGGCCTGGTGTGATCACGCTTTCTACATAGGTGGCTCCAACATCAATGCCACTCAGTTAGCCAACCTCGAGACGCTACCCGGCTGTTCCGGTATCAAAGTATTTATGGGCAGCTCTTTTGGCGATTTATTGGTTGATGACGAGACGATTCTCAAACACATTTTGTCCACGGGCAATCGACGCGTAGCGATTCATGCAGAAGATGAAGCCCGTCTTCGATCACGCAAACACTTGGTAGAATCCAGCCAGCAAGTGAAAGATCATCCCATGTGGCGTGATGTGGAGAGTGCATTAATTGCAACAAAACGCGTGGTGACTCTGGCACAACAATACAACCGTAAGCTACATGTGTTACACATCAGCACAGCAGAAGAAATCGCTTTTCTGGCTCAACATAAAAGTCATGTCAGTGTTGAAGTCACCCCCCAACATCTGACATTGATGGCCCCGGATTGCTACGACACCTTGGGGACACTGGCACAAATGAACCCACCTATACGAGAACAACGCCATCAACAAGCGCTATGGGAAGCCATTAATAACGGTATTGTGGATGTCATTGGCAGTGATCATGCCCCCCACACCTTAGATGAAAAAGCCCAGCCCTACCCTAACTCACCGAGTGGTATGACAGGCGTTCAGACATTATTGCCGATTATGCTGGACCACGTGCATAACCAGAGACTCAGCATAGAACGCTTAATAGACCTGACCAGTAGCGGGCCTGTTCGCTTATTTAATATCCGTAACAAAGGACGTATTGCAGTGGGTTATGATGCCGATTTTTCCATTGTCGATTTAAAGGCCAAACGCACCATCCGCAATGAGTGGATTGCCAGCGTATCAGGCTGGACGCCATACGACGGCAGAGAAGTCACAGGCTGGCCAATCCACACCATTGTCAGAGGAAACATTAAAGTCAGAGATGAAGCATTATCTTCGTTTATCGCTAATGCTCAAGCGATACAATTTTCCCTCTAAACAGTTACTTTCAGCTATCACTACGAGTTAGTTAACTTTATCGTTAACGACAACAACACGATCATCAATGATTTGATTGTAAAAACAGCTTTTCCTGCCTGTATGGCAAGCCGCTCCTTTCTGATCAACTTTTAAAAGAACGGCATCGCCATCACAATCCAAGAAAATTGACTTTACTTCTTGGGTATGACCGGAGGTTTCGCCTTTACGCCATAAGCATTGTCTTGAACGCGACCAATAACACGCTCTTTTGCTAGCGACGGTTTCAAGCAGCGCTTCTTTATTCATCCAGGCGACCATCAATAGTTCACCTGAGTCATATTGCTGGGCAACCGCATTAATCAAGCCTTGGGTATTCCATGGCAAATTATCAATAACTTCTTGTAGCGCTAGAGAACTTCCTGTGGGTAAATTTTCTAATGTTTCTATCATTGCGAAGCTCCTGTTAACTTTCTGCTAAACGCGAATGTAATGCTCGTGTATAAGCTGTGATGGCGGGAATAAGGGCAATAAGAACGCCACTACCAAATACGCCCAGGCATAGATAGAGGTTAGACAATGTAAATAGATTGCCTGACACCGCAATACCATAATTTGCCAGTAAGGCATCTCCCCACCCGTTAATTATCGCCATCAGCATGACAAAAGCAGAAACGACGGCAGCACTGGTAATTAATATGGCTTCGAGTTCAATCAATAATAAAATGCGCCAAGGCCCAATACCTAAAGCTCTTAATACGGCGATCTCTCTGAGTCTTTCTCTTATTGATGACAACAACATCGCCGCCAGACCCAATAAGGCTGCAAGCAACACCATCAATGAGATCAGTG
>NZ_DIAC01000027.1:0-502 GCF_002414625.1 Methylophaga sp. UBA5088
AGCTACACCAATGCTACACTTGTCATTATCAAATCCATCCTCGCTCAGTATACGGTTGCTGACCTGGTTAAAAATGCAAAGAATGACAAATAATGCGAATGAACAGCTAAAATACCGGCAACAACAGCAAATTCAGCAATGAGCATTTCACATTAACTTGATGACATGTCGTATATCTATTACATTCATTATCGTTTAAAGACAGAGGCAGAGCCAATTTGTCTATCTACAGCCATGGCTGTTTTTATAGAGAACTAATATGACCGTAGGCGTTTTACTCGTTTCGCACAATAACATCGGTACAGAGCTCATCAATACCGCTCGTCAAATGTTATCTTGCTGCCCTCTTCCGACGAAAGTCATTTCTATCGAAACCAAAGATAATCCGGAAGCCATTCGATTAGAAATGGATGAAGACTTAAAAAAACTTGATCAAGGTCACGGTATCCTCATACTGACTGACATGTTCGGTTCAACGCCTAGTAATATAGCGTGCGCCGTA
>NZ_DIAC01000027.1:588-3889 GCF_002414625.1 Methylophaga sp. UBA5088
GGTCTCAACCTTCCTATGCTGATACGTGTTTTGAATTACCCAGCCCTTAATTTAGAAGAGCTCGAAATAAAAGCGTTAAGTGGTGGACAAGAAGGCGTGGTTCGCTGTCATCACACAGGCTACTCAAGAAAATGATGACAAAAACATTCACAATAATTAATAAACTAGGGTTGCATGCCAGAGCTGCAGCTAAATTCGTCACAACGGCATCAGCTCACCAAGCAGACATTACCGTCTCAAGAGAAAACAGAACGGTGAATGGAAAAAGCATTATGGGTGTAATGATGCTGGCAGCCGCAAAAGGCTCTGAAATCACAGTCACTGCAGAAGGTGCAGATGCGGAACAAGCATTAGCCTCCTTGGATACCCTGATAAATGATTATTTTGGAGAAGGTGAATGACACTTGAGTTGCAAGGTATTGGCGTCTCTCGTGGCATTGCTATGGGCCGTGCCCATATTCTTTTTCATAATCAACCAGATGTTCGTGAATATCTCATACCGGCTTTTGCTATTGAACAGGAAGTGGATCGTTTTCTTGATGCCATTGATCAAGCAAAACAACAATTAAAATCCATTCGTAATCATATTCCAGCAAATGCCCCAGCTGATGTCACTTCTTTCATTGATACACATCTATTAATGTTAAGCGACTCTTCGCTGAATAAGATTCCGGTCGACATGATCCGTCAGCGCCGTTGTAATGCCGAATGGGCTTTGCAATTACAGCGTGACGCTTTGATCAATGTCTTTAATGAAATGGACGATCCTTATCTCCGTACACGCCGTGATGATGTGGATCATGTGGTCAACCGTATTCATCGTATTCTGGCAGATCAAGAAGTCGCTGATCACGAAATTCCTGATGGCCGGCTCAAGGGCCACATCATTATCGCCGAAGATCTGACCCCGGCAGATACCGTACTGATGCAACATCAGGGAATTGTGGCTTTTGTCACCGAACACGGTGGCGCGACATCTCACACAACTATCTTAGCGAGAAGTTTAGGTATTCCAGCCATCGTAGGTGTTGAGTCAGTCCGACGCTATGTACAGGATAACGAACCACTGATTGTCGATGGCGAGACAGGTGTGATGCTATTGGGGGCAGATGAACGCACCCAATTTGAATATGAAGGCAGATTGATTGCTTTCCGTGAGCATATCTCCTCACTCAGTCGATATAAATCTCAACCCACTAAAACACGTGATGGCAAATCCGTCACACTATTAGCTAATGCCGAATTGCCAGAGGATGTCACCACTATCAGTAGTGCCGGCGCTCAAGGTATAGGGCTTTACCGTACTGAGTTCTTATACATGAACCGGTTGTCCCCTCCTGAGGAGGAAGAGCAATTGTCAGCATACCGTGATGTGGTTGAAGGTATGAATAATCAGCCAGTCACCATACGTACCTTTGACCTTGGCGCAGATAAAACAGTCGATGGTGGACGCAACCTGAACCAGACGGTTGTGACCAATCCGGCACTGGGCATGCGTGCGATTCGTCTATGTTTGACTCAACCAACCATGTTTCGTACACAATTAAGAGCCATTTTGCGCGCCTCGGCCTATGGCAAAATCAAAATCATGTTCCCGATGATATCGACGGTGAATGAACTATTGCAGGCAAAAAACCTATTGGAACAGTGCAAGCAAGAATTAGATAAAGAACACCTCGAATACGATCATCACATTGAGGTGGGGGCGATGATTGAAGTGCCAGCGAGCGCAGTCTGTGCCGAAATTTTCGCACAGCATGTCGACTTTCTCTCGATTGGTACCAATGATCTCATCCAATATACACTTGCCATCGACCGTATAGATGATCACGTCAACTACCTTTACGACCCGCTGCACCCTGCTGTATTACGACTAATCTATATGACGCTGCAAGCGGGTAAACAGCACAATGTCGATGTATCTATGTGTGGTGAAATGGCTGGTGATCCACGCTATACCAGACTCTTACTTGCCATGGGCTTGGAAAACTTCAGTATGCATCCCAATGCCATACTTGAAGTGAAACAGGTGATAAATGAAACCAATTTGAGTGAATTACCACTCAACACATTGGATATCATGAATACAACTGACCCCTTAGCCCTTGATTTGTTATTAGAAGATATTAATGGCCCCAGTCACTAAGTTAGAAGGTAATAAACATTAGCAAGGCTGTAATGAATGATTTTGATAGGAAAAAATCTCACCAAATCAGAGTATTTCATTAGCCACAAGCTATCTCACGCTATCCAGTAAAGGCTAAGCAAGCTAAAATAAAGCCTAATCACAATCCTAAACACCTCCACCGTTGAGAACTGGATATGTCTGAGCTGGACCACGACCACGCCCTTAATCAATCAATCAATGCTTTATCCGATGCATTGCAAAGCGGACGTTTTGTCAGAATGCGTCGTTTACTGGCGGGCCTGCATCCGGCAGAAACAGCTCATTTACTTGAATCTTTACCACCTAACGAAAGAAAAATCTGCTGGCCCCTGATTAATCCCGATCTGCGTGGTGAGGTTCTATCCTATATTGGTGAAGAAGTCCGTACCGATCTGATGACGGATATGGACACGGCCGATCTCATCAATGCCACCGAAGACCTTGATACAGACGATATCGCCGATATTCTGCAGGATCTCCCCGATCATGTTGTGCATGAAATATTACGTGCGATGGACATTCAACACAGGCGTCGTGTTGAAGCCGTTTTAGCCTATGACGAGGATAGCGCCGGTGGTTTGATGAACACCGACGTCACCACCGTCAGGACGGATATCACCTTAGAAGTCGTTTTACGTTATTTACGTATGCTCGGTGAGTTACCGGAAAATACCGACAGCTTATACGTGGTTGACCACAATGATCACTACCTTGGCACGTTAAGGCTCTCTCAGGTTGTCAGTCGAAGTCGCTCATTATTGGTCAGTGAAGTCATGTCACATCAAGTGGATCCTATTCCAGCAAATATGACTGATCGTGATGTGGCAAGACGATTTGAAAAACATGACCTGATTTCTGCACCAGTGGTAGATAAAGATAACCGTCTACTTGGTCGTATCACGATTGATGACGTTGTAGACGTTATTCGTGATGAAGCAGAGCACTCCATGTTAAGCATGGCGGGCTTAGGCGAAGATGAAGATACTTTCGCAACAGTGAAAAAAAGCGTCAATCGCCGCTCCATCTGGCTCGCTGTTAACTTAATTACAGCTTTTCTTGCCTCATGGGTAATTGGTCTGTTTGAAACAACTATCCAAAAACAAGTCGCGCTGGCTGTTCTTATGCCAATCGTTG
>NZ_DIAC01000027.1:4038-5629 GCF_002414625.1 Methylophaga sp. UBA5088
TGCCAATCGTTGCCAGCATGGGGGGGATAGCCGGTAGTCAAACATTAACACTCGTTATTCGCTCGATGGCATTAGGTCAGTTGAACAGCAAAAATGAGCGCTGGCTGTTGCGCAAAGAAATGTTAGTAGGCGCCACCAATGGTTTGATATGGGCGACGGCTATCGCAGTAGTGACTGTGATCTGGTTTAATAGCCTGTCTTTGGGCCTGCTTATAGGGAGCGCCATCGTTATTAATTTAGTCGCAGCCGCACTAGCTGGGGTCACCATACCACTGGGGCTGAAGCGAATTGGTATCGATCCGGCCCTGTCTGGCAGTGTTTTGCTAACGACCGTTACAGACGTTGTTGGCTTTGTCGCCTTTTTAGGCTTTGCCAAATTATTTATTGTTTAACCTTAATGCCAATCGGAATGAGATATGTCAGGTAATACCTTTGGAAAACTCTTCACTGTGACCACTTTTGGTGAGAGTCATGGACAAGCTTTAGGATGTATCGTAGATGGTTGTCCTCCAGGACTTGAACTCACAGAAGCGGATCTCCAAAGAGATTTAGACCGTCGGCGCCCAGGTAAATCGCGCCATGAAACACAACGCCGTGAGCCTGACCAAGTTAAGATTCTATCTGGTGTATTTGAAGGCAAAACAACAGGCACGCCTATTGGGATGTTGATTGAAAACGTTGATCAACGATCCAAAGATTACGGCAACATCATGCATCAGTTCAGACCAGCGCATGCGGATTACACTTACCACCAAAAATACGGCATGCGTGATTATCGTGGCGGTGGTCGTTCTTCAGCACGAGAAACCGCCATGCGTGTCGCTGCCGGCGGTATTGCCAAAAAATACCTTCGAGAACGTTATGGCATTGAAATACAGGCGTATTTATCACAACTGGGACCGATAAAAGTCGATACATTAGACTGGTCACATGTTGAAAAAAGTGCCTTTTTTTCACCTGATCCAGATAAAGAATCTGAACTCGAAAACTATATGGATGCCTTACGTAAAGAAGGCAACTCAGTTGGAGCCAGAATTAATGTTGTGGCTCGTCATGTTCCTGTTGGTCTAGGCGAACCCATATTTGATCGTATTGATGCCGATATCGCCCATGCGATGATGAGTATCAATGCAGTGAAGGGCGTTGAGATCGGCGCTGGCTTTGATGCGGTTACTCAAAAAGGAACTGAACATCGAGATGAAATCACGGCTGATGGGTTCCTCAGTAATCATGCAGGTGGCACATTAGGTGGCATCACCAGCGGTCAGGATTTACTTGTCAGTATTGCTTTAAAGCCAACTTCTAGTTTACGTTTGCCTGGTCGTAGTATTGATACTCAAGGAAATGCGATTGAAGTTGTGACTAAAGGTCGCCATGATCCTTGCGTCGGTATCCGAGCCACGCCTATTGCAGAAGCAATGTTGGCACTAGTTCTGATGGATCACGTTTTACGTCATCGTGCACAAAATATGGATGTCGTAACTGATACGCCGATCATTCCAGGCCAAGCATAAATCGTTCAGGTGCCTTTATCCCAATTGCCATACTGGCGCCTGTCCGGCTTTTACTTCTTCTATTTTGCCTGTCTGGG
>NZ_DIAC01000027.1:5709-9662 GCF_002414625.1 Methylophaga sp. UBA5088
TTCTATTTTGCCTGTCTGGGGATCTTAGTCCCCTACTGGAGTCTATATCTAAAATGGGAAGGATTTAGTCCGAGTCAAATTGGTGAGCTGACAGCCATCTTGATGGGCTCAAGAATTATCGCACCCAATATTTGGGGATGGATAGCAGACCATTACGATCGCCGAATGCGTATTGTAAGGCTCGCTAGCTTTGCCACCATCATCGTATTTTCGGCTATATTCATCGAGCAATCATACCTCGCCGTAGCCATAATTTTGATGCTATTCAGCTTCTTCTGGAATGCATCGTTACCCCAGGTTGAAGTCACCACATTGCAACACCTCGGTGAAGATAGTCATTATTACAGTAAAGTGCGTTTATGGGGGTCAATTGGCTTTATCACCATTGTCGTGATTTTAGGCAATTTACTAGAGCATTTTGAACCTGACATTGTCCCTACAGCACTGCTCTTTAGTGTCATTGGTATCTGGCTATTTAGCCTCACAGTACCGGAATCAGCAAAGACCGCTCATCACCAAACAACGTCGTTAAGAACCTTATTAAAAAGACCCAGCGTGATTGCTTTTTTGCTGGTTTGCTTATTGATGCAAGCAAGTCATGGTCCCTACTACACCTTCTATACCATTTACCTTGAACAGTATGATTACAGTAGCAGCTTGATTGGACAATTATGGGCGCTCGGTGTTTTAGCTGAAGTGGCCATATTTCTGGTGATGCATCGTTGGCTTCCCAAGTTCGGACTCCGTAATGTCTTCATGGCTAGCCTGTTACTTACAACACTGCGTTGGATTTTGATAGCCCTATTTCCGCAAAACCTTACTGTGCTAATTCTCGCTCAATTATTACATGCTGCAAGTTATGGTAGTTTTCATGCGTCTGCAATTGCTTGGGTTCATCGCCATTTCACAGGGCCAACACAAGGGAGAGGACAAGCCTTATACAGCAGTGCCAGCTTTGGTGCCGGTGGTGTGATTGGCAGCTTATTCAGCGGTTATATGTGGGATAGCCCTGGCGCCATATGGACATTTTTAATTGCTAGCGTGTTTAGCTTTTTAGGGTTCGTTCTTGCCTATAGATGGCTGAAAGAATCTGATCGCATTCAAGCAGATGAATGATTTAAGCTGATATTTATCGGGATTTCTGCTTTCTTTCATCAGAAACAATACTTATACTTACAAGCTGGGAATTTAACGTAACACAGATAGCAGGTACGTCCGTTGTCTCCTGATCAGGTGAAGTATGCATTTCTCGATTAAGAAAGGGCTAGATTTGCCCATCTCGGGGAAACCCGAACAAACTATCTATGATGGCAATAAAGTCAATTCAGTAGCCATATTGGGTAATGAATATGTAGGTATGAAACCTACGATGATGGTGGAAGAAGGCCAGAAAGTTAAACTCGGACAGCCATTATTCACTGATAAAAAGAACCCAGGTGTTCAATTTACCTCCCCCGGAGCAGGCATCGTAAAAGCCATCAATCGTGGTGCGAAACGAGCATTACAATCAGTGATAATTGAGTTAGAGGGTGATGATGAAATCACTTTCGAACAATATGATGCTAACAATCTCGATAATCTAAAGCGTGCAGATATCACAAAAAACTTGATTGACTCAGGTTTATGGCTAGCATTCCGCACACGTCCATACAGCCGCTCCCCAGCTGTTGAAGCTGTCCCTGATGCGATTTTTGTCACGGCCATTGATACCAACCCTCTTGCCGCTGATCCCAGTATTATCATTAGCGAATATGCTGAAGAGTTTAAACATGGTTTAACGATTCTCAGTCAACTGACAGAAGGAAAAGTCTATGTCTGCCAGGCTCCAGACACAGCCCTTCCAGTCAATCAGAAAAATAATATCGAAGTTCATACTTTTTCTGGTCCCCACCCAGCAGGTTTAGCGGGTACACACATTCATTTCCTTGAACCGGTCAGCGCTAGCAAATCAGTGTGGACTATCGGTTATCAAGATGTCATCGCCATTGGTAAGCTTTTCACAACTGGACGCCTCTGGGTTGAGCGCGTTGTTTCTTTTGCCGGACCACTGGTAAACAAGCCTCGCCTAATTCGCACACGTCTGGGAGCTAGCACCCAGGACTTAGTGTTTGGTGAAGTTCAGAATATTCAGTCTCGTATCATTTCTGGTTCTGTGTTGCATGGCCATACGGCTAACAACTGGGCAGCCTATCTAGGCCGTTTTCATAATCAAATCTCAGTGATTGCTGAAAGTGTTGAGCGTGAGTTACTCGGTTGGATTCGTCCCGGTGGTAAAGGCAAATTTTCTTCGCTTAATGTTTTCTTTTCGAGCATTTTTCGTCAAAAAGATGTCCCTTTAACGACATCACAAAATGGCAGTCCCCGTGCGATGGTTCCAGTAGGTGTTTTTGAACGAGTCATGCCACTGGATATTTTGCCGACACAGTTACTGCGCTCTTTGCTGGTTAAAGACACTGATACAGCACAACAGCTGGGCTGTTTGGAACTCGACGAAGAAGATTTGTCATTATGTTCCTTTGTCTGTTCAGGTAAATATGACTATGGCCCAGCACTTAGAACGAATTTGACACAAATTGAGATAGAAGGATAGTTGATGGCACGCTTAAGACGTTTTCTTGATCGTATCGAGCCACAATTTCAGAAAGGCGGCCCATACGAAAAGTATTTCGCGTTATATGAGATGGTGGATACGTTTATTTATTCACCCGCTGATGTAACAAGAGGCTCTCCTCACGTCCGTGATGCTATCGATCTCAAGCGGGTAATGAGCTATGTTGTTGTAGCCACGTTCCCTGTGTTGTTATTGATGCTCTGGAATACAGGTTTTCAAGCCAACAACGCAATTACACAGATGGGCATGACAGACTTAGATGGCTGGCGTAATTGGATAATGAGCTCGTTAGGCATTGCCTACGATCCCAATAGTCTATTCGCTAATATGTTCCACGGGCTGCTTTACTTTTTACCCATGTACATCACCACACTCGTTGCTGGGGGTGTTTTTGAGGTCATCTTTGCAGCAGTCAGGAATCATGAAGTCAATGAAGGTTTCTTAGTCAGTTCCATGCTGTACACCCTCACACTTCCACCTTCAACACCGTTATGGATGGTCGCACTCGGTATCATTTTTGGTGTCGTTTTGGGTAAAGAAGTATTCGGTGGTACGGGTAAAAACTTCCTCAACCCCGCATTAACAGGCCGTGCATTCCTGTACTTTGCCTATCCTGCAGCTATGTCAGGTGACGCAGTATGGACTGCAGTCGATGGCTATACTGGTGCGACCCCATTAGCACTAGCAGCATCAGGTGGCATCGATGCTGTTGAGTCAGCAGGCTATAGCTGGTCTCAAACCTTCTTTGGCATTATGCCTGGCTCATTAGGGGAAACATCAACTCTTGCTATTTTGATCGGTGCTGCTTTTCTCATCTATACCCGTGTAGCCAATTTTAGGATTATTCTCGGCGTATTTTTGGGTATGTTTGCTACAACCCTATTATTTAATCTAATAGGCAGTGATACAAACCCTATGTTTAGTGTACCGTGGTACTGGCATTTAACGATGGGCGGCCTTGCTTTTGGTATGGTCTTTATGGCGACAGACCCTGTCTCAGCAGCAATGACAAATAAAGGCCGATGGATATATGGGGCATTGATTGGTTTTATGGCGATTATGATTCGTGTCGTGAACCCAGCCTTCCCAGAAGGTATTATGCTGGCCATATTATTTGGCAATATTTTCGCCCCCCTGATCGACTATTTTGTTGTTCAGGCCAATATCAAACGCAGATTGAAGCGAAGTTAACATCATGGCTGAAACTAATACAAAAAAAGGATTATTAGGTGGGTTATTAAATTTGCCTAATGATGATCCGAAAAAAACACTCTTTATCGCTATTCTGTTATGTCTGGTTTGTTCAGTCCTGGTATCTACAGCGGCCGTATACTTACGGCCG
>NZ_DIAC01000027.1:9834-16594 GCF_002414625.1 Methylophaga sp. UBA5088
GGCCGATACAAGATGATAATAAGAAAGCTGACATCAAAAAGAATATTCTTGCTGTCACAGGCTTAAATGATCAGTCTGGTAGCGTTGATGAATTGTTCAGTCAGTTTGAAGTGAAATTGATTGATCTAGATACAGGTAATTATGCTGACAAGGATATCGATCCCGTTAGTTATGACCAACGTGCGGCATCAGCTGACCCGCAAATGAGCATTAATATTGATGACAAGGATGATATTGCCGGCATTGGTCGTCGCGCTAAGTACGCACCTGTATATATTCTGAAAGATGGTGACAATATTCAACAAGTGGTGCTGCCTGTTCACGGCTATGGTTTATGGTCAACGTTATATGGCTTTTTAGCTCTGGAGAGTGACTTCAACACTATTCGTGGTTTACGCTTCTATCAACATGCTGAAACACCCGGTCTTGGCGGTGAAGTTGACAACCCTAAATGGCGCGCTCAATGGATTGGCAAGAAAGTTTTTGATGAAGAAGGTAATGTAGAAATACGCGTCATTCGTGGGCATGTTGAGCCTAGTACACCTGATGCAGAATATAAAGTTGATGGCTTATCTGGTGCGACATTGACCAGTAATGGTGTCACCAACCTTCTACAATTCTGGTTAGGTGACCAAGGTTTTGGACCTTACCTGAAAAACATGCATTCGGAATTGGGGAAATAACTTATGGCAAGCCAAGCAAAAAATAATGTTATCGATCCTCTCATTGATAACAATCCAATTACACTTCAGGTACTGGGTATCTGCTCTGCATTAGCTGTTACCACTAACATGATGTCTGCACTCATTATGTCATTGGCTTTGACAACAGTAACAGCTTTCTCAGGTGCCTGTATCAGTGCTATCCGTAAACATATTCCTGGTAGTATTCGAATCATCGTCCAGATGACCATCATCGCTTCACTGGTGATTATTGTGGATCAGATACTCAAAGCCTACGCTTTTGAAGCGAGTAAACAGTTGTCTGTTTTTGTTGGCTTAATCATCACTAACTGTATTGTATTAGGTCGTGCAGAAGCATATGCAATGAAAAATCCACCGATGCTAAGCTTTTTGGATGGCATCGGTAACGGCTTAGGCTACAGTCTTATTTTGATGTTGGTGGCATTCTTCCGTGAGCTCTTGGGCGCCGGTAAATTATTTGGCTATCAAGTGATCCCAGTGGCCAATGACGGTGGTTGGTATATCCCAAATGGTCTTATGTTGCTGCCGCCTAGTGCTTTCTTTGTTATTGGCCTACTGATTTGGGCTGTTCGTAGCTGGAAGAAAGAGCAAGTTGAAGCTCCCGACTATCAAATCCATCAAGTTCATCGTACGGAGGTATTGTAGATGGAACATTATCTTAGCCTATTCGTACGCTCAATTTTTATTGAGAACCTGGCTCTATCCTTCTTTTTAGGGATGTGTACATTCCTTGCTGTATCAAAAAAGATTGAAACAGCACTAGGGCTTGGTATCGCTGTCATCATGGTTCAGACGATTACCGTACCGGCAAATAACTTAATTTACCAATATCTACTCAAGGATGGCGCACTGGCTTGGGCAGGCTTACCAGATGTTGACTTAAGCTTCCTTGGGCTCATCAGCTACATCGGCGTTATCGCTGCCATGGTACAAATCCTCGAAATGGCCATGGATAAATATGCCCCCGCCCTGTATAACGCGCTAGGTATTTTCTTACCATTAATCACTGTGAACTGCGCGATTCTTGGGGGAACCCTATTCATGGTTGAACGTGACTACAATCTATCTGAAAGTGCTGTATACGGGGTAGGTAGTGGTCTCGGCTGGGCCATGGCTATTACAGCTATCGCTGGCATACGTGAGAAACTCAAATATTCAGATGTACCTGATGGACTGCAAGGTTTGGGCATTACGTTTATTACCGCAGGACTTATGGCACTTGGTTTTATGGCATTTTCTGGGATTCAATTGTAATGGAAATCGTACTCGGCATCGTACTATTTACCCTTATCATCATGGCCTTAGTATTTTTGATACTAGGAGCACGCTCACGATTAGTCTCAACGGGTGATATTGAAATCGTCATCAATGATGAAAAAACCATCAAGACAAAAGCGGGTAGCAAATTACTAGGCGCACTCGCTGATGCAGATCTATTTGTATCTTCAGCTTGCGGTGGCGGTGGTACTTGCGGACAGTGTAAGGTCAAAATTTTTGAAGGTGGTGGCTCAATCCTTCCGACAGAAGAGTCACACATTACTAAGCGTGAAGCCGCTGAAGGTGACCGTTTATCCTGCCAAGTAGCGGTTAAACAGAACATGAAAATTGAAGTGCCCGAAGAAGTTTTCGGTGTCAAAAAATGGGAATGTACTGTCCGCTCTAATCATAACGTAGCAACCTTTATCAAAGAGCTTGTTCTTGAACTGCCTACAGGTGAAGATGTTAATTTCCGTGCAGGAGGATTTATTCAAATTGAGTGCCCTCCTCATACGGTTGAATATAAAAGCTTCGATGTAGAAGATGATTACCGGGGTGACTGGGATCGCTTTGATATGTGGCGGTATAAGTCTGTAGTAAAAGAAGACGTTGTACGTGCTTATTCAATGGCGAACTATCCTGAAGAGAAAGGCATCATTATGCTGAACGTTCGGATAGCTTCTCCACCACCTGATAACGATGATATTCCACCAGGTCAAATGTCATCTTATATCTTCAATTTAAAACCAGGTGATAAGGTAACCATATCAGGACCATTCGGTGAGTTCTTTGCAAAAGACACTGACAAGGAAATGGTCTTTATTGGTGGTGGTGCGGGTATGGCACCTATGCGTTCACATATTTTCGATCAGCTTCGCAGAATTAAAGCCGATCGTAAGATCAGCTTCTGGTATGGTGCCCGCAGTTTACGTGAGATGTTCTATACCGAAGACTTTGATGAGCTGGCTGCAGAGAATGAAAACTTCACTTGGAATGTGGCCTTATCAGATCCGTTGCCAGAAGATAATTGGCAGGGGTACACTGGCTTTATCCATAACGTGCTGTATGAAAACTATTTGAAGGATCACCCAGCACCTGAGGACTGTGAGTTCTATATGTGTGGTCCACCAATGATGAATGCTGCAGTCATTAATATGCTTGAAGATTTAGGTGTTGAACGTGAAAACATCTTCTTGGATGACTTTGGAGGTTAGATGACAACTTTTATCGCCGCATTTGTATTACTACTGATTATCACTGCTGCAATGGCAATAGGTGTACTATTCGGTCGTTCAGCGATCAAAGGTAGTTGTGGCGGTCTAAATCAAGTTGGATTGAGCGGAAGTTGTGGTGGCGCATGTTCTGCTCAGGAAAAAGAAGCATGCGAAAAGCGAAAAGCACAGCAAAAATAGCACCTATTTGAGGAGGTAAACATGTTAGCACCGTTGAAAGTTAAAGATTACATGAATGGTACTAAAATTACCTTCACGCCAGATATGGACATACTTCGTGCAATTAACCAACTTGTAGAATTTAAACTATCCGGTGCACCGGTCATTGATCATCATGGCAACCTCATCGGTTTCTTATCAGAAAAAGATTGTATGCAAGTTGCTCTTAATGCGGCATATCAAGGTGAAGCAGCGGGTCAAGTCGGAGAATTCATGAACTCTGAATGTGCCACAGCAGATGTTGAAGACTCTATCATCGAAATAGCACAAACCTTTTTATCAACGGTATACAAATGTTTGCCGGTGATAAAAGATAACCGCTTAGTGGGCTCCATCACACGACAAAATATATTACGAGCTCTGCAGACATCATCAAATATCGAAAACAGCAAAAAACCCGCTAAACAATCCACAAAACAACAAATACATGTAACGACAAAATAACGTTTACCACATTGTTTTTTTTAAACTGAGTGCCAGTCTCAATATTAATTGGAGACAAAACGAATGCAACTAGTATTTCGCGCTAATAATATTCTTGAGGCTCACATAGTCGCAGGTTTATTAAAAAGTCACGAAATTGAATGTCATGTTGGCGGACACTTCCTACAAGGCGCGGTTGGTGATCTCCCAGCTACAGATTTTGCTCATGTCTTTGTCGAGCGAGATAACATTGAAGCGGCTCAAGCGATAATTGATGGCTATGAAAATAATTTACTATAAAAGCACCGCAGCTGACTTATAGTAAAAAGCGATATCAATAAGTTAACGAAGCGAATACATAATATGATATATAACAGCATACTCGATACGATAGGCAACACACCTGTTGTTAAATTAAATAATATCGCCCCAGATCATGTGAATATGTATGTAAAGGTTGAGTCCTTCAACCCGATGGGTTCTGTTAAAGACCGTTTAGCATACGCGATTATAGACGATGCTGAAAAACGTGGCGTATTAAAACCTGGTCAAACAGTAGTTGAAGCAACATCAGGCAATACTGGTATTGCGCTCGCTATGGTATGCGCAGCAAAAGGTTATCCTTTTGTCGCAACGATGGTAGAAACCTTTTCAGTAGAAAGACGCAAAATTATGCGTGCTTTAGGCGCAAAGGTCATCCTGACACCAGCCGCAGAGAGCGGCAAAGGCATGGTAAGAAAAGCTGAAGAACTTGCTGAGACATATGGTTGGTTTTTGGCTAAACAGTTCGAAAATCCAGCTAATCCGGCTTATCATCGCAACACAACTGGTCCGGAGATACTCTCTGACTTTGCTGGTAAGCCTCTCGATTATTGGGTTTCAGGTTGGGGGACAGGTGGAACACTTACTGGAGCCGGTGAAATCATCAAAGCCGCTCGCCCAGAGACCAAAATAATTGCAACAGAGCCGGCTGCCGCTTCGATGTTAGCCGGTAATGACTGGGCTCCGCACAAAATCCAAGGTTGGACACCTGATTTTATTCCTGATGTATTAAATCGAAATGTTTATGACGAACTGTACTCAGTCACAGACGATGAAGCTAAAACTTGGGCGCACCGTTTAGCAAGTGAAGAAGGGATTTTTGTTGGCCTATCATGTGGTGGCACTTTAGCTACCGCGATGAAAGTAGCTGAAACTGCAAAGCCTGGAAGTACAATTCTAGCAATGCTCCCGGATACAGGTGAACGCTATTTATCAACGTATCTGTTTGAAGGAATGAATGAAGGCTCCGATGATGATTGGCTAGCAGGTCAATAAGATTCTAAAAATAGCCAAAGCAACTTCATTCATCTAACTACAGTAATGTTATTAGGTTAATAGTAGGGGAGAGATTTTGATAGCCACCCTTTTCTCATCATTTGGAATTTATTTTCTTAAGGCTCTTAATTGAGATTCTTTACTGTTGGCTGCACTCGCGGATTAATCAAATAATCATTTCTAGTTATCGAATCAACATTTTGTTGGTCAATAGCATGGATATATGTTTTAAACTTCTCTGAGTTCGTTAGAATATATCCAGCATGATTTTCTCCATGGACATTGAGCCAGCATCTACTCTGAGAAATTGATTTGAGATCTGACAGTTAAATGACAACTCCCACAATACATCGTTACTCACGAGAGAAAGAGTATTTCTTTTTTGAAGGGTGCTATATAAACGAACTTTCTAATGATTCACATGACTCTGATGTATCAATAGCTCAAGCCAGAGTTTGTCCAGGCGTCACGACACAATGGCATCGTTTAAACGCGACAACAGAACGTTATGTCATTTTAGAAGGGGAAGGATTAGTCGAACTAGGAGATAATCAAGCAGAACTTGTATCTGCAGGGGATATCGTCATTATTCCACCACTAACACCACAACGCATTACTAATAACGGCGGTTGTGATCTGATATTTTTAGCCATTTGCTCGCCAAGATTTACTGAGTCTAATTATCAGCTAGTTAATAAATGAAAGAATATTTTCACGCCGAAGATAGCTTTATCATAACCAATTGACAATACGGTCTGAGGCATCAGAGACAGCTCTACATGTCTGTCTCAGTATGCTTAATGTTTTTTTAAATGTTCCATCTTTCTTGCTCGATATACCGTCTATACGCGATTTCAGTATCTAATTCTCAGAATTATTATCGATTAAGTCTTGGTATAAAGCACCTCTAACGCATACTGCATTAAGGCGCATGGGTACATTTTACAGATAGTACATGAATGTCTTCAGCAATCTGACTTCAGTTCTGCCTCTTCCGGCGGCTAATTTAAAGCCGCCGCCATACGCTTTGGGCAGCCACTAAGTCTATTCAGATTTGGATTCGCATATAACGAACAAAGTAGTACAATTCGCTCAGTGTAGAGCTTAAGAACTGTGAACTAGAGTATGTATGGGCGTTATATGCATGGATGTCATGTATGCCGATAACGTAGGAGCAGTTATCAGTGACCTACTTTGTTTGCCCCATCCCTGGTGCAAATCGCGGCGCGACTTCCCTTCGCTCATCCAAAACATTCCTGATGTTTTTGTTATGTCCATGGATGGCGGTATGTCGCCAATGCAGGAGCGATTGGCGGTCACTTCGTTCAAGTAGGTCACGGTCTAAACATTAGATAAATAAAAACCAGACGACAGATGTCGACTGTTTTTTTTTGTATTAAAGCCTGGCAGTTATTTACACGGATGTCTTGTATGCCGATAACGCAGGAGCCGTTATCAGTGACCTACTTTGATGAAGAGCCTCCCTGTACTTCACCCTTCGGGCAGCTATTGCTGTCCATTTTTGTTCCTGACAAAAATGTCACATGGGCTGCTCCCTGAGTCAAGAGAAGTCATGTCAGGGTTTTAGATATAAAAAAAGCCCATCCG
>NZ_DIAC01000077.1:0-1137 GCF_002414625.1 Methylophaga sp. UBA5088
AACGTATCAGGAAAATGGTCGCTGCCCATAAGTTTCCTCAGATTAATCAAGTGACGATTAGCATTGGCTTTGTAGAAATTGTTGCCCAATCATCACCGGCAGATGTTATCGGTGAAGCAGATGAAGCACTCTATTATGCCAAGGGTAATGGCAGGAATCAGGTGCTTAGTTACAACAGATTGTTACAAGAAGGCAAAGTTAAATCTGCGTCCAAAGTAGCACACGGTGATGTTGAGTTATTTTAAAGGTAGGCCTAGTTGTATGTTCACGCTAAGACAATTAAGTTTCATTGATCAAGTTATTATCGAGTTAGACAAAGCAATTACTACGGTAATCGGAAAACCTGAAACAACACATCGTCATATACCTGGAAATGAACTTGAGGAAGCGACGGAGTTAAGCGCTGAAGAACAAAGGCATTCAGCTGGTTTGATGCGAGTCAATCACTCAGGTGAAGTCTCTGCTCAAGCCCTTTATCAGGGACAAGCATTAACAGCTAAATTGCCCGAAGTTCGTCAGGCTATGGAGCAAGCAGCACTGGAAGAGAATGATCACCTGGTTTGGTGTGCAGAACGTTTAAGTTCACTCTCATCACATCGAAGTGTACTGAATCCGGTTTGGTACATTGGCTCGTTTGCTATAGGTGCTGTTGCTGGAAAAATAGGTGATAAATGGAGTTTGGGCTTTGTGGCCGAAACAGAAAAACAAGTCGTTAATCATCTTGATGAACACTTGGCAAAACTAAGTGCTAATGATCTAAAAAGTCGTGCTGTACTTGAGCAGATGCGAGAAGATGAACTTCATCATAGAACGACTGCTTTAGAAGCTGGTGGTGCAGAATTACCTCGTCCTGTGAAAACAATGATGTCGATCATTTCAAAAGTCATGACAAAAACAAGCTATTGGATATAAATTTTACTGACTTTCTTCTATCAGAATAGATATGAGGTATTGTCCTGCCAATTCAGCATCAGCTTCTACCCTCAATACTTTTCCCTGAATAATAAACGGTGAGAATCTGTCATTTCCCGTATCCATGACAATTTCTAACCTGTCATGCTCAGCTGGTGAAAAGTCTGATTGAATAAGTAAACCGCTGGCACTTAAATTTTTACTTATCCCCCGGTGTGTTATTTG
>NZ_DIAC01000077.1:1281-4258 GCF_002414625.1 Methylophaga sp. UBA5088
CTTAAATTTTTACTGATTCCCCTGTGTGTTATTTCTTTATCGCCACTTAAGGAAAATGTAATAGGCGTATCGATTTTCATTCGGTGATATGCCCGTTTTTCATCATAATCATTTGGTGACATCTGATTCTCCCATCGTATATTGTCTATTTTTTCCTTAGACTTAAGCTTAAAGTAACTTATTCAAATCGAGAAAACTATGCCTGAGAGCACAAAATTACAAGTCAGTGATTTATATCATCATTGTAATCCTGAACAGTGGACATTTTCTTCCACTCAAGATCTTAAAGCGACGAATGAAGTTATTGGTCAACAGCGCGCATTGAGCGCCATCGAGTTTGGCAGTCATATTGATGCGGATGGTTATAACTTATTTGTAATGGGACCAGCTGGGGCAGGCAAATATACCTTAACCCGGCGTTATCTTGAGCAACATGTTGAGCATCTTCCTGCGGCCAAAGATTGGGCTTATCTGAATAATTTTGATGATCCACAACGACCTTATGCACTGAGTTTGCCAGCAGGGCAGGCTAAGCAACTTCGTCAAGATATTGAGGATGTTATTGATGCATTGAAGGAGGAACTACCTCAAGCCTTTGATGATGAATATTATCGTGGGCGGCTAAGAAGTCTTGATGAAGCAACCCGTAAACATCGCGTCAGATTATTTGGCGTATTACAAAAGGAAGCTGATCGGAAGGGTATTGTCTTATTAAGGCTGCAAGATGGGCATTATGCTTTTGCTGCTCAGCATAATGGCGAAGCGATGACTTCTGAAGAATTTGAGCAATTACCAGCGGCTCAGCAGGAAGAAGCAGAGAATGCCATAGCAGATTTACATGAAGACCTTCAACAAACCCTATTAGATATCAGAGAGTGGGAGAGAAACAATACAAAACAGCTGCAGGCTCTCAACGATGAAGTCGCACTGGAAGTGTTGAGTAAACATGTCAACAAACTCAAGCATGCCTATCCAAGCTCAAGCAAGTTACAGCAATATTTTGACGCTATGCTTAAAGATCTTCGCAGTAATGTGGATGCTTTTCTGAAAGATGAGCAATCTGCTGAAGAGGCTACCAGTGACATTAACATACACAAACGTTATCAAATCAATCTGGTCGTAGATAACAGTCAAAAGCATGGTGCACCAATCGTGTATGAAAATTTACCCAATCATCAGAGCTTACTTGGCTGCATCGAAAATATGGCGATGATGGGAGCTCTGGTTACCGACTTTACTTTGATTAAAGCAGGCGCGCTTCACAAAGCAAATGGTGGTTTTTTGATCGTTGACGCAGAGCAACTGCTTTTACAGCCATACGGTTGGGAAGGCTTGAAGCGAGCATTAAAATCACGTGAAGTAAGATTTGATGCTTTAGAGCAAATATACAATCTCGTGGCGACAGTGTCTCTAGATCCTGAGCCAATACCCTTGGACCTGAAAGTTGTTTTACTGGGTGATAGAGAATTGTATTACCTGTTATATGAGATGGATCCCGAGTTCGCTGGCCTCTTTAAAGTCGTTGCTGACTTTGAAGATGAAATGACGCGAAGTGTTGAAAACGACACCTTATTTGCTCAAATGATGGCAAGCACCATTGAAAAATATAAATTAATTGATTTCGATAACTATGCCATTGCTAAAGTCATTGAACATAGTGCCAGGAGCATAGAAGACAGCCAGAAACTCTCTCTGCATATGGGCAATATGGCTGATTTATTACGAGAAGCATCTTTTCTGGCGAAACAGCAAAAGAATCCACTTGTCACCAGAGATAATGTGCAAAGCGCCATCAAGTTAAGAGAACAAAGGCTCGATCGGCTGCGAAGCCAGATTTATCAACAAATTGAACGAAATATTATTGATATTTCAACATCAGGCTCAGTGATTGGACAAATCAATGCATTATCGGTGCTGGGAATAGGTGGCTTCAGCTTTGGTCAGCCATCCAGAGTGACTGTTTCAGCTCGTTATGGTGATGACAACATCGTGGATATAGAACGTGAGGTTGATCTCGGTGGGGACATACACTCTAAAGGCGTATTAATTCTGAGTGGTTATTTGGGACGAACATATGCATCTGATAATCCGTTATCGATGTCAGCAAGTATCGTTTTTGAACAAAATTATGGTGAAGTGGACGGTGATAGTGCCACGGTTGCAGAACTATGCGCTCTATTATCCTCCATCGCCAACATTCCAATGAAGCAGTCAATTGCAATAACTGGATCCATGAATCAAATGGGGCAAGTTCAGGCTATTGGTGGTGTCAATGAAAAAATCGAAGGTTTCTTTGATATTTGTCAGCTCAGTGAGTTAACCGGTGAGCAAGGGGTGATTATCCCTGCCACAAATGTGCAGCATCTCATGCTACGAGAAGATGTGATCAATGCTGTGGAAAGTGGACAATTCCATATCTACGGTGTGAGTCATGTCAATCAGGCTCTGGCATTATTGTCTGACATGCCAGTAGGTGAGTACGATGAAGAAATTGGTTTTCCGGATGATACATTTAATGCGCATGTGATGAAGCAAATACAAAAATGGGGTGATCATAACCGTAACGATAAAGAATCATCAGCTGAGTGATGGGTTTATTGAAGACTCTGGTGTTGATGACGATAAGTAGAGTAGATATAAAAATGACGGAGTAATCATATGCAAAGATTAAGTGTTCTATTGTGTTTTATCTATATGGCCTTTTCAATGAATGCTTATGCCATGACACTACCACCCGTACCTGCTGAGCCAATTTATTTTGAACCGCCAGTGGTAAAACCCGATCAAAATATGCAACAAATGAGCTGTTATCAAGTTGATAAAGCAATCAATCAGTTACATCCTTACCGGTACACTTATAAGCCTAGTTTTTATAAAGATGATGCAAATAAAGCAGCTACCGCACTCATCATGATCGATAGCATACCGATTGTTCAAGGCTGGCTAGGATTAGGCTATTTAGGGTATTCTGCTTTAG
>NZ_DIAC01000077.1:4319-8187 GCF_002414625.1 Methylophaga sp. UBA5088
GGTATTCTGCTTTAGTAGAAGAAAAAGAAGATAGACGACAGCTACAAGTAGAGCAACAGATATCAGCGTTACAACGTATAAAAGCAGAAAAGCACTGTTATGAGTAAAACTGATCTCAATCAAATATCCTACTGATTTTGTTGTGAACTTGATTAAAAGTCATGTACTATCAGAATACTTAAATGCCCAGAGAGGTAAGAAATATGACTAGCACGTTTGAAATTAAAGCAAAATGGTACGAAGCTAATCTAAAAACAGCGAGAGAATCCAGAAGCAAATGGTATGAGGCTAACCTCAAACCATCTATAAACATTGCCAAACCCTGGTATAACGCTAACAAGCGTCCAGCGAAAGACGTTGAGATTCCTTGGTACAAAGCTAACTTGGTTGAGCATATTGAAACCAAAAATAAATGGTATGCAGCTAATCTAGACCAAGCCGTTCAGTCTGTACGCGCTACTCGTAAATGGTATGAAGCTAACAGAAGCCAATCTGAGGTTGAAAAGCGCTGGCAACATTTCAGTGAAGAAATGTACAGTGATGTAAAAAAAGCTTGGATGCGTGTGAATCTTGATCAGGCACGTGAAAAACGTATCAAATGGTATGAAGCAAATCTAAACAATACTCCTACCGAAAAACATTGGTATGAGTTCAGTGATGAAAAATATTCAGACACCAAAAAGAAATGGTACGAAGCCAATTTACAAACAGCTCGTATTAATCACAGCAAATGGTACGAAGCAAACATTCACCCTGATCCTCACGCTGAAATCAAAAAGCGTTGGTATGAGTCTAATTTAAGTTTAATTCGCACGCGTCAAGTCAAAACCAAATGGTTTGCAGACAACGCGGCTATCGCTAGAGAGAACCAAAAATGGTACGAAGCCAATCAGCGACCTGCTAAGGTTTCCGATACACCTTGGTATGAGGCTAATATTGCAGCGCACATCCACACTAAAAACAAGTGGTACGAAGCTAACTTGAAATCTGCAGTTGCAGCTGTTCGTGCAGAACGTAGTCGTTGGTACGAAGCAAATGATAATCAGCCTACGCAAACGCACTGGTATGATTATAGAGAGGCTAACGACACTGATTGGAAATTAGCTTTCCGCGAAGCGAACTTAAAACAAGCTCGTGAAAAACGTATTAAATGGTATGAAGCGAATCTCGATAACACACCGACAGAAAAACATTGGTATGAAATCAGTGATGAGCTGACAACTGAAACAGATAAAAAATGGTACGAAGCCAATCTGGAGAAAGCGCGAATCAGCCATAACAAATGGTATGAAGCCAATATGCATCCAGATCCACATGCTGATATCAAGAAAAAGTGGTATGAGGCTAATCTTGACTTAGCAAGAACACAAAAAGTGAAAAGTGATTGGTTCAAGCAGAATATGATCACTGCACGTGAATCAAGCAAAAAGTGGGATAAGTAAACTGTAGAGAGAACTCTACTGAAAGGCGTCAACGGGCATGGATTTTAGATGTTAAAAATCGAATGTATCACCGTTGGCGCCTTTTTTGTGAATACCTATTTGATTATTGATGAAGCGACAAATGAGGCTGCCATCATTGATACCGGTGAGACAACAGAGCTCGCTGATTATCTTGAAACTAAACATGAAGAATTTAAGCTAACTAAAATTCTACTAACACACGGTCACCTTGATCATGCTGGCTCTTTGAAAGACATACAGTATCTATTTGACGCACAAACCTACCTTCCAAGATTAGACAAACCTTTATTCGACACACTGCCACAACAAGGCGACTGGTTCGGTGCTCCACATATGAATCGACCATGTGGCAGAATTGATCATTTTGTTGATGATGGCGATATCATTAGTCTAGGAGAAACAGATTTAACCTTTATTTCAACTCCAGGACATACACCTGGACAAGGTTGTTACTATACGAATCAAGATATTTTCGTGGGGGATACCTTGTTTGCCGGCAGTGTAGGGCGCACTGACTTACCCATGGGAGATGCCGCTCTGATGCAAAAGAGTCTGAGAAAACTGTCTTCATTACCCGGTTCTTTGATCGTTCACTCCGGTCATGGTCAAACGACTACAATAGCTGATGAGAAACGTCACAATCCATTTTTACAATTTTTGAGATAACAATAACAACATGCCGACGACGTATAAATTGCTAGAGGGTTTTTCTCGATTTAAAAAAACATACTTTGGTGATAATAGAGCACTGTATGAGAGTATGAAAACTGGGCAGCCAACAAAAATACTTATGATTGCTTGTTGTGATTCCAGAGTTGATCCTGCGATTTTAACGGATTGCGATCCTGGTGATATTTTCACCGTAAGAAATGTGGCAAATCTTGTTCCTCCATGTGAAACAGATAATAACCATCATGGCACAAGCTCTGCGCTGGAGTTTGCTGTGAATTCGCTAAATGTAGAGAGCATAGTTGTGATGGGCCATGGCAATTGTGGTGGTATACGTGCTTTATGGCAAAGTGATGGTGTCGAAGATTCCAAATTTATCCATCGCTGGGTGTCTATTGCGAGAAGCGCTAAGGACTGGGTAAAAGTGAATCATAAACATGAACATGAAAGTGTTCAGTTAAAAATGTGTGAACAGAGAGCTGTACTTGTTTCTTTGGAAAATCTGATGACATTTGAGTGTATCAAAGACCGTGTTGAAGCCGGAAATTTACGATTACATGGGTGGTACTTTGATCTCGATAAAGGTGAGTTGATGTGCTATAACCCGACCACTGATAAGTTTGAAAAACCAGCATAAAAAAGGCGCCTTTGGCGCCTTTTTTATTATTGAATATCTCTATCAGGAATTTGCTGTTCATCTACATCAGGTTTAGCGGGATCTGTACCTTCGATGACTTCAATATCCTCGTCATCATCCCCGAGACCCACCAGACTTTTTAGCTTTGAATACAGGCCAGTATTTTTCTCTGTTAAAGGCACGATAACATTTTTATCCTGGCGTTCAACCTGTGGTAGATCTGCTCTAGCCACAGTACGTGTATCACCATCAATGCGTGCCAATTTTTCTGACTCATCAAAGTAAAGGGTGATACGGCGTTGTTCGCGATCTTCTCCGCCGGGTTGATAACTATAGACATAGTCCCAGCGATTCGGGTGAAAAGTATCAATGAGTAATGGCGTGCCCATAACATAGGCGACCTGATTTTTCGTCATGCCTGGCTCAAGTTGATTGATCATTTCTTGAGTAACATCATTACCTTGCTGGATATCTATGCGATAAACACCTGGTATTTTATCGGTGCTGCAAGCTGACAATGACAAAATAACTGCCAAGGAAAGGCTGTAAACAACGGAGCTTTTCATTTAGTATTGATTTCTGTAGTTAATTACCAATCTGCGATGATACTCTATTCGCAGCATTTCTACGAGGCAACAATAATAATGGAAAGACAAGATTTACGAAAAGCTGGATTAAAAGTGACGCTACCAAGATTGAAAGTCTTGGAAATTTTGGAAACATCGGATTTGCGTCATATGAGTGCGGAAGATGTGTACAAAGCACTTCTGGATATGGGAGAAGAAATAGGCTTAGCCACGGTTTATCGTGTACTAACGCAGTTTGAGGGAGCCGGACTAGTTTCCAGGCTCAGCATTGAGGGTGGACATGCTGTCTTTGAGCTACAAGACGGTAGTCATCATGATCATCTACTGTGTGTGCGCTGCGGCAAGATTGAAGAGTTTTTCGATGAAGTCATCGAGCAACGCCAAAAAGCCATCGCTAAAGAAAAAGGTTGGGAGATGACGGATCATAGTTTATATATCTATGGGATCTGCCAAACGTGTTTAAGAGAAGAATAGTAAATAATCTAGCGTTGAGCCTGATCCAGCATTTCCTC
>NZ_DIAC01000077.1:8341-12416 GCF_002414625.1 Methylophaga sp. UBA5088
GCCTGATCCAGCATTTCCTCTGCATGAGAACGTGTTTTAGTGGTCAGGTTCACGCCACCTAGCATTCTAGCTATTTCTTCAATACGTTGTTGTTTATCGAGTTTATCAACAACAATATGAGTGCTGTCTTTTAAATGTTTTTTATTGACCTGTAATTGATGGTGTGCTTGCGCAGCTACTTGCGGTAGATGTGTAATGCAAACCACTTGTTGCGTTGCAGCTAACGCTCTTAAATGTTGACCCACCACCTCAGCAACACTACCACCAATACCTACATCCACCTCATCAAAAATTAAGGTTGGGACCGTTCGTTTTCCAGCCGTCACAACTTGAATTGCCAAGCTGATCCGGGCAAGCTCACCTCCTGACGCCACTTTCGCCAGCTCACCTGAGGGTTGTCCGGGGTTTGTTCTGACTAAAATTCGAACACTGTCCATACCGTGCTCTGAAAATTTCTGATCTGGATTGGCGATTACTTCAATATCAATTTCACCAGAAGGAATGGCCAGCTGTTTGATAGAGGCTGAAATCTGCTTTGCTAGTGGTTTAGCCGTTTTGATTCGTTTCTGGTGTATTTCTTCGCTTAGTGTCCGGCAAACCTTCTCTTTTTCAGCTAATTGTGTTTCGAGTTCAGCTAGATGCACTTCACTGGAAGAGAGTCGGTCGAGTTCTGCTGTTAATTCTTGATAGAGTTCGGGTAACTCCTCGACTTCGACTTGATGTTTTCTCGCGATATCGTGGAGCTGTGATAGTTCATTCTCAATACTGTTTAATCGTTCCGGATCGAGATCGATATGATCCAAGTATTGACGTAACTCATCTGCCGTTTCATCAAGATTGATAATAGCCGCATTAAGTGTTTCTACAGCGCTAGCGAAGCGTGGTTCAACATGCTGAAGCTTTTCAAGTTCGCTTAGTGTATGGTTGATGATGTCGTATGCAGCCGCTTGTTCCTCATCAAAGATACGATGTAAGCCTGCTTCTGCTGTACTAATTAACTCAGCAGCATTAGCAAGTTGGTTTTGCTCTTGAAGAAGCTGCTGGATATGTGATTCCGATAATTGGAAATTAGCCAGTTCACCCACCTGATATTGCAATAATTCCTGTTTGGCGCGTTGCTCATCGGACTGGCTTTTCAATTGTTGAAGCGCTTGCTGTGACGATGACCAATCTCGATAAGCCAATTTGAGTTTATCGAGTAATGCTTTGTTATCAGCGACAATATCTAATATTTCGCGCTGAGTCTGAGGCCGTATTAATGATTGATGTGCATGTTGTCCATGTATGTCGATACTTCGCTCACTGACTTCTCTTAAAAGTGCCAGTGGAACCATACGACCGTTTATATAACCTTTTGAGCGTCCATCACGACTGATTGTACGACGAAGGTGACATTGCTCCTCTTCATCTAATTCATGGTCTTTTAACCATTTAGCTAAGCTTACGTTGTTGTTCAGATTGAAGTCGGCTTCAATTTCAGCACGCTCTGCACCGTGCCGAATCATATTCGAGTCTGCGCGATCACCTAGCACTAAGCTAAGCGCATCCACTAACATCGATTTACCAGCACCAGTTTCTCCAGTTAGCGATGTCATGCCAGGCTCAAAATTAAGAGCAAGATCTTCTACCACCGCTAAGTTACGAACACTCAGACCGACTAACATGTTAACTTTCTTCCCCATTCCAGTTTGGCGCGAAGAATAGAATAATGGTCGTGATCTTCAAGATGCAATAGCCTGATTCGACTTTCGTGTTTTTCTATACGCACAGTCTCGCCGGGCTGAAGAACAAGCCCAGGGCGTCCATCACAAGTTACCATTGCGGTAGTGATATTGTTTTCACTTAAAGTAATTTCAATGACATTATTTGCTGAAACTACTAGCGGCCGATTACTGAGAGTATGTGGGCAGACTGATGCTAAAACCACCACATCCAGGTCCACATCCAATATTGGACCTCCTGCAGACATCGCATAGGCAGTTGAACCCGTCGGAGTCGATACCACAATACCATCTGCACGCTGACTGTTTAGAAACCGGCCGTTGATATGGGTTTCGAACTCAATCATATGCAAATTCTGATATGAATGAATGACCACATCATTCATTGCGATGCTTGGAGGTTTCGTACCGCCAGTGATGCTTGCATTCAGCAGAAATCGACTGTCATTCCGGTAATGACCACAAAGAATGGCATCAAGCTGATGTGATAAATTCGTTAAAGTAACATCAGCGAGAAATCCTAGACGGCCAACATTGATACCCACAACGGGCATATTGGTACCGGCAAGCGCTCTTGATGCAGAGAGCAGGGTGCCATCCCCGCCTATAGCGATGGTCAGATCACAATGAGTTTTGAATTCCTTAATGGAGATAACATCAAGTGATGGTAAAAATGAAAGTGGTTCGTTACATACAACAGTCAAGTCACGTGTAGCTAGAAACTCGTTTACCTGCTCAACCGCATTTTCCATAACAGGGTCGTCTTTACGAATAAAAAGTCCGATACGCTTAAATGCAGATTGGGTAGTCAAAATGGCTTCCTATGGTTATAAAACGGTCATCTGATAGTAATGCTTTTGCCATAAAATCCAAAGTAAAAACAGATTTAACGTGATTTGTTTCACAACATTGATATTAGATGGCTGAGAAATGCTAGAATATCAGGATTTTCTTGACTCAAATTAAATATAGAGGAATAACATGGCGATTGAACGCACTCTTTCTATCATCAAACCTGATGCTGTTGCAAAAAATGTGATTGGTGAAATTTACACACGTTTTGAAAAAGCGGGCTTAAAAATTGTGGCTGCAAAAATGATGCACTTATCACAAGAAAAAGCAGAAGGTTTTTACGCTGAACACAAAGAACGTCCTTTCTTTAAAGATCTTGTTAGCTTCATGACATCTGGTCCAGTCATCGTTCAAGTTTTAGAAGGTGAAAATGCTGTCTTAACACACCGCGACCTAATGGGCGCAACTAACCCTGCTGAAGCAGCGGCGGGCACTATCCGTGCTGATTTCGCGCAAAGCATTGATGAAAATGCGGTTCACGGTTCTGATTCTGTTGAGAGCGCTGCACGCGAAGTGTCTTACTTCTTCGCTGATGATGAAGTTTGTGCACGCACACGCTAAGAGCTGATTATGACTGAACGCACGAATCTTCTTGGATTAGATCTGAATGGTCTGGAAGCGTTTTTCGTTGAACTTGACGAAAAACCTTTCCGTGCACGTCAGCTTTTACAATGGATACATAAATATCGAATAACAGACTTTGCTGAAATGAGTAATTTGAGCAAAGCCTTAAGAGCAAAATTAGATGCTGTCGCTGAGATTAAGCTGCCGGAAGTGATGCACGAGCATGTTTCTCAAGATGGAACACGGAAATGGATTATCAAGTTATCCTGCGGTAATGCCATTGAAACGGTCTTTATTCCTGAGGGGAGTCGAGGTACGTTATGTGTGTCTTCACAAGTCGGTTGTGCACTGACGTGTACTTTTTGCTCAACAGCGCAACAAGGTTTTAATCGCAATCTGGATGCCGCGGAAATCATCGCCCAGCTATGGATTGCTAATGAAGCTTTAGGTAAGGATCCCAAAGGCAATCGTGTTGTCACGAATGTCGTGATGATGGGCATGGGGGAGCCATTAGCCAATTACAACAATGTCGTAACGGCGATGAATCTAATGCGAGATGATTTTGGTTATGGCATTTCGTGGCGACGGCTCACACTAAGCACGTCAGGTATGGTGCCAATGATTGATAAACTTCGTGAGGATTGTCACGTGAGTTTGGCTATTTCACTGCATGCCGCGAATGATGAGTTAAGAAATCAAATCATTCCGCTAAATCAAAAATATCCCATTGCCGAATTACTAGCGGCATGTAAGCGTTATGTTGTTGGACAACAGCGTCGTCACATTACGGTTGAGTATGTCATGCTCGATGGCATTAATGATTCAATACAGGATGCAAAAGATCTCGTCAGGATTTTAAAAGATATTCCCAATAAAATTAATTTAATTCCTTTCAATCCTTTTCCTGGCACGCATTATAAATGTTCATCACGTAATCA
>NZ_DIAC01000009.1:0-3871 GCF_002414625.1 Methylophaga sp. UBA5088
GACTGAGTAAAGGAAGTTGAGCTAACATGAATGCCTAGTCCGTCCTTGTCACACTACAAAAAAAGTGAGAAGTAGTCCCACCCCGATGATCATTGCAAATGCATAATGATACAAATAGCCAGTCTGTAACTGTTTGGCTAATCTTGAGCACCAAGCTACCGTCTTCGCTGTACCATTCACCAACGTACCATCTATCAACAAGCGATCACCAATTCGCCATAAAAGTTGCCCCAAATGTCGGGAGCCCCCTGCGATGACTGTTTGATTAAAGTCATCAAAGCCATATTTATTGATGAGAATACGATAAATAAACTGTCCCTTTTCTTGTATCACAGCAGGTAACTCAGGACGACGCAGATACAAAAACCAGGCGATGACTATACCAGCCATGGCTAGCCAGAATGGCAGCGCAGTCAGGCCATGAATGATAAAACTGACAATGCCATGGAAGTCCTTTGCTTGTTCAGCCAGCACATCATGGGCAGAAGACACGTAGATGGCCTCAGCAAAAAACTCACCGTAAACCATACTGCCTATCCAATAACCGGCAATCACAGAAGGAATCGCTAACAGAATCAGCGGTAATGTCACGACCCAAGGTGATTCTTTAGGCTGATGCCCATGGTCAGTGTTAAATCGGGGTGCGCCATGAAACACCATAAAAAACAGTCGGAAACTATACAGAGCCGTGATCAATACTCCCGACAACACGGCAAAGTAGGCAAAGCCATGTCCGGTTAATTCGGAAGCGTGCACCGCTTCAATAATGGCATCTTTAGAGAAAAATCCAGCCAGACCAGGAAAGCCAATCAAAGCCAACGAACCAATCAGACTTGTCCAGTAAGTGATAGGCATATACTTTTTCAGCCCACCCATTTTTCGCATATCCTGCTCATGGTGCATGGCAATAATGACTGAACCCGCCGCTAAAAAGAGTAAAGCTTTGAAAAAGGCATGAGTCAACAAATGAAACACACCTGCCGCATAAGCAGAAACACCAAGCGCTACAGTCATGTAACCCAGCTGCGATAATGTCGAATAAGCAATGACACGCTTGATATCATTTTGAACCAAGCCGAGCAGTCCCATAAATAAGGCTGTAATGGCACCGATAATCAACACAAATGACAATGCTGTTTCAGAAAGCTCGAATAACGGTGACATACGCGCCACCATAAAAATGCCTGCGGTAACCATAGTGGCGGCATGAATCAGGGCTGAAATAGGCGTCGGCCCTTCCATCGAGTCAGGCAACCAGACATGTAAAGGCACCTGTGCTGATTTGCCCATGGCGCCGATAAATAACAAGATGCAGGTCAGCGTCATGACAGACCAAGCCGTATCTGGAAAAATGCTGATTGTTTGCTCTGCCATTTGTGGTGCTTGTTGAAACACAGCCAGATAATCCAGACTACCCGCATACATCAACACGGCAGAAATGCCCAATAAAAAGCCGAAGTCCCCGACTCTATTCACTAAGAAAGCTTTGAGGTTTGCATAAATCGCCGTCGGCTTTTTATACCAAAAACCAATCAGTAGGTAAGAGACTAGCCCCACCGCTTCCCAGCCAAAGAATAACTGCATGAAGTTATTTGCCATCACCAACATCAACATGGCAAACGTGAATAAAGAAATATAACTGAAGAAACGACTGTAGCCATCATCATCGTGCATGTAGCCAATGGTGTAGATATGCACCATGAATGACACAAAGGTCACCACCGTCATCATCACTGCACTCAGTGCATCAATCATAAAGCCAACTTGAAGCTGTAATGAGCCGGCTTGCAACCACTGATAGACGGTGTCGTTATATGTCAGCCCATCGACTGTCACCAGTTTTAATACCCAGGCGGATAAGAAAAAAGCCACACCGACTGAAAAGATTGTAATGCGATGCGTCCAGCAACGGCCTAAATGACGACCAAACAAACCTGCTGCAATACTGCCAAATAATGGCGCGATAACAATGGCAAGCAGTAAGCTCTGTGGCATCCCTTACCCCTTTAACCTATCCAGATCAGACACATTAATGGTGCTGAGGTTACGGAATAACACCACCAGAATGGCCAGCCCAATTGCCGCCTCCGCAGCTGCCACTGTCAAGATGAAAAACACAAACACCTGACCAGCGGGGTCGCCGAGAAAGTGTGAGAAAGCAATAAAGTTAAGGTTGACCGCTAGCAGCATTAACTCAATACACATCAATAAAATGATGATATTTTTACGGTTCAGAAAGATACCCGCTAAAGACAAGCTGAACAATATGGCAGCGAGAATAAGATAGTCAGATAAAACAATCATGGTTCAGAGCCACCTCCATCTTGTTTTTTGCTGCGTAGATCAACCATTCTCACCCGGTCTGTCGATTTAACGGCCACCTGTTTGGCTGGGTCCTGCAATTTACGATGGTGCTCACGTAATGTCAGCGTGATAGCAGCAACAATGGCGACGGTCAGGATCACAGAAGCAATTTCAAACGGATACACATAAACGGTATACAACAAACGACCCAGCATTTTTGTATTACTGCCGTCAGTCACTGCTGCGTCACTAATATCAAATTGGGGCGCATTCAGCACGGCAATCATTTCCACCACAATCACAGCAGCCACAATAATCCCTAATGGTAAATACCGTGTAAAACCTTCTTTCAGCGGGGCCAGATCAATATCCAGCATCATCACCACAAATAAAAACAGTACTAACACAGCTCCCACGTAGACCAGCACCAAACTGATAGCAAGAAATTCTGCCTCCAACATTAACCAGATACCGGCACTGGTAAAAAAAGCTAGTACCAAGAATAAAGCAGCACGCACGGGGTTACGCACAGTGATAACCATGGTAGCGGCAAACACTAAAATGGCGGCAAAGAAGTAAAAAATCATTTTTTCCACTAGTTTGTCATCCTAACGATAAGGTTCATCAGCAGCACGGTCTGCAGCAATCTCTGGCTCATATTTATCCCCGATTGCCAGTAATTTATCTTTTGTAATGATTTGTTCACCTCGGTTTTCAAAATGAAACTCAAAATGTCGTGTTTCAACAATCGAGTCGACCGGACAAGACTCCTCACAAAAGCCACAATAAATACACTTAAATAAGTCGATATCGTAGCGAGTAGTACGGCGACTACCATCATCTCTGGGTTCAGTTTCGATAGTAATGGCAAGTGCAGGACAAACCGCTTCACATAACTTACAACCAATACAGCGCTCTTCCCCATTGGGATAGCGCCTTAAGGCATGCAGTCCACGGAATCTTGGTGACTGTGGTGTTTTTTCCTCGGGATATTGCACCGTGACTTTGCCGGCAAACAAATAACGCCCGGTTAGACGAAGTCCCTGAATCAGCTCCCACAATAGAAAGCTTTTAAAAAAATGACGGAGACCTGACATCATCCCCCTCCCGCAGTGATAACTGCACTTTCTGTAAACCAAGGCCCTATATCAAACACCTGGGCCGTCGACACAATAACTAACCAAACCAAGGTGACAGGAATAAATACTTTCCAGCCTAAACGCATGATCTGATCATAACGATACCGAGGAAATGTCGCTCGGAACCATAGGTACATAAACAAAAAGATAGCTGTTTTCCCAAGCAGCCAGACTAATCCAGGCACCCAGGAAAACGCACTTTCCAGCACTGGAATCCCATCAAAGGGTGACAACCAGCCACCCATAAACAGGGTCGCGGCCAGCATAGAGATCAAAATCATATCGGCGTATTCGGCCAGGAAAAAAATGGCAAACGCCATACCGGAATATTCCACATGGAAACCAGCGACAATTTCTGATTCGCCTTCTGCAATATCAAACGGCGCCCGATTTGTTTCCGCTACCCCGGAAATAAAATAGACAATAAA
>NZ_DIAC01000009.1:3973-4424 GCF_002414625.1 Methylophaga sp. UBA5088
AAATAAAATAGACAATAAATAAAGGAAACAGTGGTATGAAGTACCAGTGCCAGAAACCTCCTTGTTGAGCCAGTACAATTTCGCCAAGGTTCAAGCTACCGGCCGCAATCAGCACACCGACCAAAGCAAACCCCATCGCAATCTCGTATGAGACCACTTGTGCAGCACTACGCAATGCACCTAAAAAAGCATAACGGGAATTAGACGCCCAACCAGCCACCACTACCCCATACACACTCATGGAAGTAATCGCTAGGATATATAACAGTCCGGCATCAATATCTGCCAACACCATGCCATCATCAAAAGGCATCACCGCCCAGGCAGCCAATGCTGGCCCTATTGCCAAAACAGGTGCAACCAGAAACAAATATAAATTGGATTTTGCCGGGAAGATGACTTCTTTCATCAGCAATTTCAGGCCATCAGCTATCGGTTGCAGTAATCCCCC
>NZ_DIAC01000009.1:4533-8753 GCF_002414625.1 Methylophaga sp. UBA5088
CTATCGGTTGCAGTAATCCCCAAGGGCCGACTCGGTTAGGACCAATACGCGTTTGTATATAACCAATGACTTTACGTTCAGCGTAAGTCAAATAGGCGACTGATAGCATCAAAGGCACAATAATGAGTAAAATTTTGAATAGATTCGGCAGGATATCCTGTAAAAACATATCAATCATGTAACTGCCTCACTTTGAGAAACAGCGATCTGTCCAAACAGGATGACTAGACGGCTAGCGGCCTCTGTCGTTGCTGCAACATAAACGCAACCATCCGCAATATTGTCATCAATCTCTAAGGGCAGGCGAATCACGCTGTCTTGTTGTGTCAGCGTCAATGGCGTTTGATGATTTAAATTGTGTTTTGCGGCTTCTTTTCTATTGATACGTGCAAACTGTATGCGTTGAGTTTCCGGTGTTTTTTGTAACGCTTCACTGTGACGTAATAATGCATCCGTCCGATACATCGGTACCTCAGAAATCATCATCAAGTCTGACTCTAGGTTAAGCGAATCGGGGATATATGGCGGAGCCGGGTCGGTATGTCTCTCAGCTTGTTTCTGACGAACCTCATCCACCACGTCCTGTGACGAAATATAGTCGAAACCGTCGAGATGACTGACATTACCGAGCACACGCAGAATCTTCCAACCAGGGCGACTATCCCCTCTAGGAGCAACCGCACCAGCAAACTGCTGCCATTGTTTATCCAGTCCAACAAACGTGCCAGAAGTTTCAGTAAAACAGGCCATGGGTAAAATCACATCGGCCGTTTGTCTCAGAAACTCACTATCGAAACTATGTAGTGCCACCACAAAACTGGCGCGCTTTAGTGCTTGTTTGGCAATGGCTGGGACAGCAGTATCATGCAATGCGTCTAACCCCATCAGCACGTAAGCTCGGAGACTCTGTTGCCACATTTGCAGACTGTTTTTCGCTTCCTTACCAGGTAAGGTGTTGGCAAAGACATGAGCTTGGCTATTCGCAGATGGCATCACCATACAGCGACTGCCCGACAATTCAGCAATTTTCTGGACTAAAGCACGTATTTTTGCAGCATCGGGGTGATGATTAGCTAAGTCTCCCACGATCAAGGTGGCGGTCGCTGCGTTCGATAACTGCATAGCCACATTTTGTTCAAACGCAGTGGGCGTACGTTCCGGATATAGAGCATGCCATGCATCATCATCGTCATTGGTCATTGACGATAATACTTTGGCAATGCCCGCTAAGGTGGAGAGCATGCCCTTGATATCCACTGCCATTTCAAACTCAACCGGCATCAGCAAGTCTGTCAGAAAGAAATTGATATTACTTATCACGGCACCATTTATCGCCGCTTGTCTTATACGATGAGCAAGAATAGGTTGCTCAGCCCGAACATGACTGCCGATAAGCACAATCGCATCACTGTCCTGGACATCTGCCAATGTCCAGCTCTCCGTTGCGTACTGCTCAGGAGAGTCAGAAAAATCTTGCTGACGAAGGCGATGGTCAATATTTTCAACACCTAAACCGCGTAACCATTTCTGAAACAGAAAGGCTTCTTCCAGCGTCGCTGTCGGTGAAATCATGCCGCCCACTTCTTCGGCGCCATGTTTATTGATAACGGTTTGTAAACCTTTTACCGCTGTTTCCAATGCGGTTTGCCAGTCAACGACCTGCCAGTCACCCTCTACTTTAATCATGGGCTCAGAAAGTCGTTTAGGATGGGCCAAACCTTGATAGGAGAACCTGTCTCTATCCGATAACCAGGCCTCATTAATGGACTCATTATCTCTCGGTACCACACGCATCACATCATTTTGTCTGACATGCAGCTCAATATTAGAACCGATGGCATCATGAGGTGCGATGGAGGGATGGGCTTTCATTTCCCAGGCACGCGCTTTGTAACGGAAAGGTTTAGACGTTAATGCTCCAACAGGACAGAGATCGATAATATTACCCGACAACTCAGAAACCAAGCTGTGCTCAACATAGGTACCAATCTCCATATGTTCGCCACGTCCAGTTGCACCGAGTTCTTTGACGCCGGCAATTTCCTGCCCAAAACGAACACAGCGTGTGCAATGAATACAACGCGTCATGTCCGTGCGAATCAAAGGCCCGATATCTTTGTCTTTGACAACACGTTTACCTTCTGTAAACCGACTGACACCTTCGCCATATCCCATCGACAGATCCTGCAGCTCGCATTCACCGCCCTGATCACAAATCGGACAATCCAGTGGATGATTAATCAATAAAAATTCCATCACACTGCGTTGAGCATTAATCGCGACTTTGGAATGAGTGAATACTTTCATGCCTTCAGTCACAGGCGTCGCACAGGCTGGCAGCGCTTTACGGGACTTATCAACCTCAACAAGACACATCCGACAATTGGCTGCTATCGACAGTTTTTTGTGGTAACAAAAACGTGGAATATCAATACCTGCCTCATCAGCAGCCTGAATAATCATTTTTGTTGAGTCCACTTTCAGTGGAATACCGTCGATTTCGATATTAACCATATCTACTCAGCCTTCACGCTGTGTTATCCATACACCGACCATGATCGATGTGGTATTGAAATTCTTCACGAAAATGTTTGATGAAACTGACGACAGGGGCTGCCGCCGCATCACCCAGAGCACAAATGGTATTGCCATTAATATTTTCAGCCACATCCACCAGCCGATCTAAATCTTCTTGCTTGCCCTGCCCCTCTTCAATGCGCTTCACAACCCGATACAGCCATCCAGTGCCTTCACGACAAGGTGTGCACTGACCGCATGACTCTTCATAATAAAAATAGGCAATACGTTGCAGTGCTTTTACCATACAAGTTGAATCATCCATGACAATGACTGACCCGGCTCCCAGCATGGAACGCCCTTTGGCAATCCCGTCATAACTCATATCGAGTCCCATCATAATCTCAGCTGGTACCACCGGCGTGGATGAGCCACCAGGAATTACGGCTTTTAACTGATGACCGTGCCGAACACCACCCGCCAACTCCAGTAGCTCAGCAAACGGCGTACCTAACGGCACTTCATAGTTACCGGGTTTATTAACATGACCCGTCATACAAAAAATCTTACTGCCACCATTATTTGGCGTGCCTAATTCATGAAACCAGTCCGCACCATGCTGCAATATCACCGGAATCGAGGCTAAACTTTCTGTATTGTTAATCGTTGTCGGCCTGCCATATAAGCCATAGCCAGCTGGAAATGGTGGTTTATAACGTGGCTGCCCTTTTTTACCTTCCAAGGATTCGAGTAAGGCAGTTTCTTCACCACATATATAAGCACCCGCGCCGATATGAGTATGAAGCTGAAAGTGAAAGCCACTGCCGAGAATATCTTTACCTAAATAGCCGGCTTCTCTGGCTTCTTCCAACGCTGCCTCAAAACGCTCTATAGGTTCAAAAAACTCACCGCGGATGTAGTTATATCCAGTCTGGGCTCCAATCGTATAACCGGCGATAATCATGCCTTCTATCAATTGATGCGGGTTAAACCTGAGAATATCGCGATCTTTACACGTACCCGGCTCGCCTTCATCGGAATTACAGACAATATATTTATCACCCGGCAAACGTCTGGGCATAAAGCTCCATTTCAGCCCGGTAGGGAAACCAGCGCCACCGCGACCACGTAGTGCGGAGTTTTTGATCTGCTCAATAATCAACTCAGGCTTGAGTTTATTGCTCAAGATATCTTCAAGTACCTGATAACCACCGACCTGTCGGTAGGCATCCAGTGTCCAGGATGGTGAAAGATGGTTGGTACGAAAACACACTTGATCCAGCTTCATGATTGGACCCCATCAATCAAGGCATCAATCTTTTCTTTGGTCAGGTACTCGTGGTATTGCTTATCCATCAACAGCATAGGCGCACCAACACAAGCGCCAAGACACTCGACCTCTTTGAGTGTAAATAGTCCATCGGCCGTTGTTTCACCTGGCTTAATCGCTAACCGTTGCTGAAGATGTTCGAGTATTTCCTCAGAGCCACACAACATGCACGAGATATTGGTGCACAGACTAATCTTATGTTTACCGACGGGTTCCAGTTCAAACATGCTGTAAAAAGTCGCCACTTCATAAACACTGATATTCGACATGGATAAATATTCTGCCAAGGCATCCATAATGGCTCTGGAAAGCCAGCCACCATTAGCCTCCTGCAGGATATGTAAGCATGGAATGACTGCAGATTGAGCACGAC
>NZ_DIAC01000009.1:8883-10539 GCF_002414625.1 Methylophaga sp. UBA5088
GTAAGCATGGAATGACGGCAGATTGAGCACGACCTATCGGAAATTTAGCTATCCATTTATCCAGCGCTGCACGCAGTTGCTCAGTGAATAAAGTCTGTTTAGGTCCGGTCAATACCATCTCAGTCATCGGTCAATCTCACCAAACACAATATCCATCGTACCGATAATGGCAACGACATCTGCCAGCATATGGCCTTTTGCCATTTCATCCATCGCTGCCAGATGTGGAAACCCCGGAGCTCTGATTTTCACGCGATAAGGCTTATTAGCCCCATCCGAAATCATATAAATACCAAACTCGCCTTTGGGATGTTCAATCGCACTGTAAACTTCACCTTCCGGCACACAATAACCTTCGGTAAATAGTTTGAAGTGATGAATTAAGGCTTCCATATCATTTTTCATCGTGCTGCGTTTAGGCGGAGCAACTTTGGTGTCATCAACAATCACTGGCCCCGGGTTCGCTCTGAGCCAATCAACGCATTGCTTAATAATACGATTAGATTCACGCATCTCAGCGACACGGACTAAATAGCGATCGTAACAGTCGCCCTCCTTACCTATCGGAATATCAAAGTCCAATTGGTCATAGACTTCATAAGGCTGTTTACGACGTAAATCCCACTCAATCCCCGAACCTCTTAACATCGGTCCTGAAAAACCGAGTTGCAAAGCACGCTCAGGACTGACCACACCAATGCCTACAGTGCGTTGTTTCCAGATACGATTATCAGTTAATAATGTCTCATACTCATCGACACAGTGCGGAAAACGTTGGGTAAAGTCTTCAATAAAATCGAGCAGACTGCCTTCTCGGTTTTGATTCTTTTTCTTTATTTCTTTGTCGTTGTGCCATTTGGAAGCCTGATATTGAGGCATTTTGTCGGGTAAATCGCGATATACGCCGCCTGGTCGATAATAGGTAGCATGCATTCTTGCGCCCGATACAGCCTCGTAACAATCCATTAAGTCTTCACGCTCACGGAAGCAGTAAAGAAACACAGTCATCGCACCAATATCCAGACCATGCGCCCCCAACCACATCAGATGGTTTAATACCCGGGTAATCTCATCAAACATGACCCGAATGTATTGGGCTCTTATGGGTACATCAATGCCAATCAGTTTTTCGATGGCCATCACATAGGCATGTTCGTTACACATCATCGACACATAATCGAGACGGTCCATATACCCAATGCTCTGATTGAATGGTTTCGATTCCGCCAGTTTTTCTGTACCCCGATGCAGCAGCCCAATATGCGGGTCGGCTCTGACTATCACCTCTCCATCCATTTCCAGAATAAGACGAAGGACACCATGGGCAGCCGGATGTTGAGGACCAAAGTTGAGTGTGAAATTTTTTATCTCAGCCATTATTTCTCATCCTTGAGATAACGGTTATCATCACGAATCACCCTGGGTACTAAGGTTCTGGGTTCGATACTGACCGGTTCATATACGACACGTTTTTTGTTTTCATCGTAACGCATCTCAACATTACCAATAAGCGGGAAATCTTTACGAAACGGATGACCGACAAAACCATAGTCTGTCAAAATGCGTCGTAAGTCAGGATGTCCATCAAAGAGAATGCCGAACATATCAAAGGCTTCACGCTCATACCAATCAGCACCAGTCCATACCTTTGTCACG
>NZ_DIAC01000009.1:10660-10835 GCF_002414625.1 Methylophaga sp. UBA5088
TCACGCTGTCTATAATGGGTTGCTCGGCTGCCAATCTGACTTTTAATCGTAAGCGTTGATTATGTGTAATGGATTGCAACTGATAGACCACGGCAAAACGATACCCGTCTGTCACGGGTTCTGCATGTCCCAGGCCATCGACAGCCCGACTGAAACCAAATTCTGTCGATTGTTT
>NZ_DIAC01000058.1:0-467 GCF_002414625.1 Methylophaga sp. UBA5088
ATATGGAATGTTACAGACTGGCCAAAGTTGACCAACCTAGCTCCAACCTCATGCTCATCATCTAACGACCGGTGAAAATCATTTATCCACTCTATCAAGCGACGGTGGAATTCATCTGCTAAATTCTGATCTTTGAAAGACATTAAGTGTGCGGGTGTAATTCGGGGTGTCAAATCATCCATATCCATCAATTTATCCTTTGTAGCATGTGCGCTCATGAAATAGAGCCAAAGGCGCGATGTTAAGTTTGCAGCCGTTTTTAAATCGTCCGTAGAATCGGGGTAGCACCCGACCTAACTCAAGAATTGGTTGATCGCCTTGAAAGCGGCTTCAAAACGATCTAAAGATTCATTAACCTCTGGCGTATCCCCATCAAGTAGGTCTGGATGGCGTAGTAACCAATCTGCAGGAATAAAGTGCCCGAATTCAGGAGTTTCTGGTGGTAGTGTTCGACACGCTGCTTCTAC
>NZ_DIAC01000058.1:526-3839 GCF_002414625.1 Methylophaga sp. UBA5088
AGTGTTCGACACGCTGCTTCTACCTGCTTGACTAGACGCTCAGTATTTGGTTCTGCATCAGCGACAGACTTTGGCGAGATTTGTTGTTTCTTGTTTAAGTTAAGGGCTAAATTGACAAGGTTGCAGAAAAAATTCACATCGAAAAGATCCTCAATGTCGCTTTCGGATTTATCGGTAAAATCAGCTGCTGTGAGTACCTTCTCCGTCGTCAGTATTTGACTCTGCCGCAATCGTTCTATCTTTGACTTGTCTCCCTTCCCATAATCACACAGAGCAACTATGTTGAGGTTGTTACCGGCAAATAACGAAGCAAAGGATGAGATTTTATCCAGTCCACCTGTTGGGCAAATAGCCCAACGCGGATCCAAATACACTCTATTTCGAGACTGAAGTGCCTGTGACATAACTTGAAGATAAACAACGTCGGATGGTCCCTCGACTAGAACACAATCCTTACCAATAAACAGTGACTGAGTGATTTCATAGCCTAAATGTGCCTGCAGCGGGAAAAGCGTATCACGATCTACGGATAGTACATCGGCAGATACCTTAGTCCCTTTTACAATAGGACGGCGCGGGTCAGAATAGTCAACAACATCCTCTACGACTCGAACATCAGAAAGGCGCTGGGCAGGAACCATAAATGGGGAATGAGTGGAGTAGATAACTTGGTGATCCGGCAAAATCCTATTCTCAATATAACGTAGCAAATCAGATTGTGCCTTACCGTGCAGAGTTAAGCCCGGCTCGTCGAGCAATATGATTGATTTTCCGGCTCGCTTCTTGAGTTGCTTAAACTGCGATAAAAACGAGAAAAACCAGACAAATCCAGCGCTCCTCTCAGAGAGCGGAACAGTAACTCGATGATTTTTGTTCTCTACACGAATTTTTGCTACCCGACCAGAATTAAAAGGTGGAGGATCATCCGGTCGTCCATCGTTTAGTGTTATATCAACCGCGAGAGCCTCGTTTTGGCTCCAGAACTCAAATATTTCGTCTGTTATATCATTGGAAGCCCCCTCACACTGAGCGATCAACTCTTCCAACTTTGGAGCATCTCGGAGCTCTTCAATAGTGGTACCGGCATATTCAAGAAAATCTAGGAAGATCTGATCTCCTACGGAAATATTGTTTTGCTTTTTGTCCTGAGCAAGTTTGTCAAGCGACAGTTCACCAGACATTCGCTCAAAGTGGGATGTGTAAAAAAATCGAGGCATCCGTTTAGAGAGAATATCAATTGCCGCGAGAATAGCTGAACCTTCTCTGAAAGATTCCAAGATCGTGATCAGTGATTGTTGTGGTTCTGTTTTTTCCTCCAACGCTTTGAGCGTAGAAAGAGCGTCTGTGGTTGTTGTGAAATCCTTAATTGGCAGTTTATCTTCTGCTTTCATTGAGCTCCTAGCTTCAAGGTTTCGAAGGCATTTTTTTTGGTCAATATGTACTGACCATGTATTGCCGCTACGACCAATATAGCTGGTAACTTCAATTTGACTGCTTTGAAGGACATCATCCCCTAACGTAGCCTCAATCTCGGCTATGTCATCATCATCCAGAGACCACCAAGTTCGAGCGACTGGAGATTCTCCGTCAGGGTGGCGCTCATCAAACTTGTTAAGGTAACGGCGCGGATAGTCCCTAGTACGATCATACTCAAATGAATCCGTTGGCCGGATTCCTTGAATAGCCCGTAAAACAGCTGTTTTACCTGCCTCGTTCTTTCCAACAAGGCAGGTTAAATCTCCAACCTCGAATTCTCCACTATCCTCTATGGAACGAAAATTTGTTGCTTGAACCTTAACCAGCTTCATGTTGCCTCCAAATCAATTCTTAGTAATATTTCTAGCTCGGATGCTCCTAATCAAGTTCACCACTCTCTGCTTGCTTCAAGAGAGTAGGAATATGTGGCCCATATTCTACCTTTCCACGACCTGAACGAATGCCACTACCAACCTTGCGAGCTTCTGCCGAATACAGGGTCTTTGCACGAATGATCTCATAGCTATAGCCGCGACCAAGTCGGTTGGACATCTTGATCAGTCCGTTCAAACCCTCGGTGTAGGCATTGGTAATTGGGAACGGTGCATCCCAGTAAGCAAAAATATCGTCATAGTGGTTATGAACCGTCTTGACCAACTTTTTGAATGATTCCATACCTTGGTCAGGCAGGCTATTTTCCCAAGCTTCAAAAGCGTTCTGAGCCTGCTGTTTGTCTAATTCATCATAGATTGCAAAGAAGCTTTCCTTAAAATCATAAGCAATTGCCAATTCTGGTATTTGTTCACGAACTATAATAAGGGCTTTCTGCTCGGCAGGTGTCAGATTCTGGGGACGTTTAAGAGTAAGCCACCGTATGGACTTTTTGACGTTAATTCGTTCATTTTTACCAAGTTGGACCTGGTATTTTTTTCGTTCATCCTCCAAGGCTTCTGATGCCATTTTGACAACATGGAACTTGTCGATAACTAACTTGGCATTGGGCAAGTACTGAGCAAAAGAGCGCTTAAAGGGACGCCACATATCTGTGCACACCCATTCCACCTTGTCTCTATCTGTCAAATCCTTAAAAAACGGCTTCAGGTGGTCTTGGGTACGATGCTCAAGCATATCGAAGACGTTGTTGGTAGCCAGATTAGTGATAACGCATCGATAACCACCGGCCAGGTTCACTTCGTCAATCCCCATAATTACAGGAGTTTCGTAGCGTACAGTCTGCTCAAGTTCTTCAATCAGGTCATGAGCAACGTTTTTTACGGTATTCACTGCTACGCCTGTCTGCTCTGCCAAGGCCCGAAAAGTAGTGCTCAAACATTGCTGTCGGATTACATCGACCAGACGTTTGGTGGATCTGCGCTTGTCATCCAGAAAGTTCAGTTCTGGCATGGCCATCTTTCCGCAGGATTCACATCGGAAGCGCGGTCGCTGAATCTCAAGGCGAACAGGTTCCATATATAGCGGGGTATCAGAGAATCTGTTTTTGCGTGTTCCATGTTTGTGCATTGGAGTCTTGCAGGCCTCGCACAAGGGAACTTCGACCTCTTCTGGCACCGCAACAATAATGAGCGCCTTGCTTTCTTTGTACATATCTACCGGTTTGATTCCCGGCAGATTCAACAGATCAAGCATCGACTTAGTCCATGTCCAAGTCTATGTCTTTGCCTTCACGCAGCATCTCATAAACCACGTCAACCAGCACAGACATGCCCTGACGGTCCGATTTAAGCACTTGAGTGGCTAGTTTCTGATGACTGGAGAGTGCCCGAACAACAGCTTGTTGAACCGCACCAGGCAAGTTCCCTTTCATGGCTTGTTCACG
>NZ_DIAC01000058.1:4002-5306 GCF_002414625.1 Methylophaga sp. UBA5088
TTAACCACATCGCTTTCACCAGTAATCGACTTAATTTGATTAACGAAGGCTACCTGATCTTGTATGGGGGTAGCCTCACCAAACAGACTATTAAGCCGTTCGATAATTTCTTTGACGAACTTCGGCTTATCTCCAGTAACACCTCCACTACCAGGGCCAATTGGTTTCAACACAGGTGTTTCATTATCATCAGTTCCTTGATCAGGACGGGACTTGATGTCAAATCCAGTGAGAACTAGTCCAGTCAAGTCCACACTTTCTGGTGTTTCATGCAGCAGACGTTTTTGCAGCAATTTGGCGAATGCTGCGAAGTTTTCCAGTTCAGGATCTCCAAAATCAATAAGCTGTGCGATGTATGAGTAGGTACGACAGAAACGGCCTAAGTCAGACTTGAATCCAATTAAAGCCTTGATTTGCTCGGCATACTCATCTTGATGATGGTCGGCAGACTTCATGCCAGCTTCATCGCCTTTGGCGCGAGCCTTCTCAAAAGCTGCTTCCCATGTTGCCATGCCGTCACGCAGCATCTTCATTTTTTCGTTATAAAGGTTGGTCGCACCGCTTGTTGCTGCATACAAGGCTTTGTGTTGTGGCGATTTGGTATGAGTTATGTCACGGATGGTCTTGAAACGTGCATCCTTGAAAGCGGCTAAATCCTTAGCATCATAAAGTCCGTGCTCATCGAGCCGATCTTTGATCTCATAAACCACGTTGAGATCTTGCACTTCGTCAATGCGGGCGCCGTCATCATAGAGTGCAAAAGCTTGGCGGACATTTTCAGGGTCATTCACAAAGTCGATGATGAAAACCTCATCCTTGCCAGGAGCCATTCGGTTTAGGCGGGCAAAGGTCTGCACGATCTCTACATGGTTGGCGATTTTCTTATCGACATACATCGCCACCAACTTGGGTTGGTCAAAGCCGGTCTGAAATTTGTCGGCAACCAGCATTACCCTGTATTCAGGGCGGTCAAAAGCAAAGCGCAAATCCTGCCCTTGTACCTCCGGGTTCATATTTTGCTCTGTGAATTCCTCGTTTTCATCCACGATGAATACATCATCTTTGAAAGCATCGTCATCCTGATGCATGACCTGTTTGCTAGTCATCTTGCCAGAGAACGCAACCAATGAATGGATAAAACCATACTCGCTATGTTGTTCAATATAGCGGTCAAAGGCTTTTTTGTAGCGAATGGCGGCAGCTCGGGAGCTGGTGACAACCATTGCTTTAGCCTTGCTATCCAGACGGTGTGCAACGTTCTTGACGAAATGTTCAATGATGAACTGTACCTTCTGGGTCACATG
>NZ_DIAC01000058.1:5445-6466 GCF_002414625.1 Methylophaga sp. UBA5088
CTTCTGGGTCACATTGGTCGGATGTAATGCCATCCATTGGGCCAGGGCTCGTTTGGCAGCCTTGCCGCTTACCCGCTTGTTGTCTTCAAGTTGTTTGGAGAGATTGAAGGCCGTCTTATAAGGCACATAACCTTTTAACACATCCAAAATAAACTTCTCTTCGATAGCTTGCCGCATCGTGTAGGTATGGAAGGCTTCCGGCTTATTGTCCTCTGACAGCGGTTTGGTAGGGTCTGCAGGGCGACCAAACAACATCAAAGTGGAGTGCTTTGGTGTGGCGGTAAATGCAAAGTAGCTAATATTATCAGGGCGAGCGCGTGACTTTTGCAGTTGCTCCAATAACTCATCCACCGTCATGTTGGACATTTTGCCATGCCCACTCATACCCAAAGCAGCTTGCAGCTTGGCTGCAGTTGAACCAGTTTGAGAATTATGTGCTTCATCAATAATCACCGCAAAGCTCTTTCCCTTCAAGCTCTTGTCGGTGATGATGGCTTCCATCGCGTAAGGAAATGTCTGGATTGTGACCACGATAATCGGTGTGCCAGCCAGTAATGCTTCGGAGAGCTGCTTGCTTTTGGATTTGGAAGACTTCTGTCTGTCAATCGCTGCAATCACACCAAACTGATGATCGATTTGTTTTACCGCATCCTGGAGCTGGCTATCAAGCACGTTGCGGTCGGTCACAATAATGACGCTGTTGAACACAGGATCGCCATTATCTTCCCGAAGCTTGACCAAATCGTGGGCCGTCCATGAGATGGTGCTGGTTTTACCAGAACCAGCACTATGGTCGGCAAGATAAGTCATTCCCGCACCATTCGTGCGAGCATCGGCCAGCATTTCATTCACTGCTGTCCATTGGTGAAAACGTGGAAAGATCAAGGTTTCCTTCTTGGACCAATTTCCCTGAATATCCACAGCATCCTTTTTTTCGACATACACAAAGCTATGGAAGACCCTTAGCCAGGCATCAGGTTGGCACACATCCTCCCAGAAGTAGGCCACCGGATATTCTTGA
>NZ_DIAC01000058.1:6615-8903 GCF_002414625.1 Methylophaga sp. UBA5088
CACCGGATATTCTTGGGTTCCATCGGGCTTGATTTCTCCAGGTGGATTGCCTGCATGACCATTGTTGCCTTTATTGAACGGAAGGAAGAAAGTGTTGTCTCCATCTAGCTTGGTAGCCATCATGATTTCGGAGTCTGACATAGCAAAGTGCACGACTGCACCTCGCTTAAAGCTTAATAACGGCTCTTTACGCTTGGTTTTTGGGTCAAGCGGCAAACGATCTTGCCGATACTGATCCATCGCAGCTTCAGCCGATTGTGTAAAGTCAGTCTTTAGTTCAACAGTCGCCACAGGCAGACCATTGATGAAGAAAACCAGATCAATCGCAAACTCACGCGCAGGGTGATATTTCAGCTCGGGCACAACACGAAGAATATTGGCTTTGTAACGTTCAATGACGGCCTGATTACGCTTATCTTCTGGCGCTGTTTCAGTCATTTCAATCAGGCCGCAACCAGCAATTGAGAAACCTTGGCGCAGTACCTGAACGGTTCCTTGCTGTTCCAGTGCTTTGGTTAGACGCTCCATCACAACATCAAGAGTTTTGGTGCCGTTTAAGCGCTCTAGTTTTTCCCACTTGTCATCTTGGCCGCTAGTCTTTATCCAGCTTTCAAGGTCTTCAGGATAGAGCGCCCTATCGCTATCATAGTATTTGGCATGACCCAGTTTCCAACCTTGCTCGACCAGCCGATCAACGATATAGCTTTGAAAGTGCTTTTCCTGATGAGCCGATGAGTTCATGCGGGTTCTCCTTGTAAATCTATCTGTCCAGTCACTGCCGCTGTGATAAAAGCTGAACGACGCTCTTTGAGCAAGTCTATGCTTTTTTGAGTTTTACTTATAAGTTCGTCGATTCGGGTGGTTTCGAAGTCGAGCGCTGATGCTATACGGGATTGCTCTGAGCGATCTGGAAATGCAACCAAATGTGACCCTAAATCTGTTTGCGTCATACTTGGACGAGCAGTGTTTGTAGCGTAATAGTCGAATGGAATTGTCTTGGCAATGTAATAACAAAACTTACCGTTTACATTAGGCATGATTTGTGTCCAATACATGGTATCCACAGTCCAGAATTTTTCATTAACATACAGTGGCTTGTCTATTGTGCCTTTCCTGCCTAATAAAACCGACTCACCATCATAGATATAATTAGTTGCGTATGAAAACACACCGCCAGAGCCGTATACAGGAAATCCTTTTTCAGCCTCTATATCTTTGTGATCAGAACCATTTTTAATGGATACTAATCGCCTGAATTGAGCTATTTTCCAGTGCTCCGGTATTTCACCAATCCATTCAACGCCAGAATCCTTCATCTTCACATCAGAGTTCAGCCCTTTTGTAACTGCATGGGTGATCAGTGCCTGACGCTTTTCTTTGAGTAATTCAATGAAGCGAGCTTTCTTAGAAATGAGTGTGTCAATACGAGAGGCTTCTGCTCTGGTTCTATCACGAATTACAATTTGTTCTTCAACCGGTGGCAAAGGCATTAGTATATTACCAATACCTTCCCAGTCCGCACGGGGCATCTTCGCGCCTTCACACGTCGACTCGATCTGCTGAGTTACATGGGGTGATAGAAGCCAGTTTTGAAGCAGTTCAGGCAGAACCCTATCAGGTTGTAAAGCAAGAAATTCAGTAGAACACACTCCGTCAAAATCAGTAATTATTGCTTTTCGAAGGTAAGGTCTTAGCTTTCCATACAAAACTTGGCCCTTAGAAAAAACGCCTACAGTAGAGGTATCAGACTGCCGGGAGTTACTCTCTGTTGGTGCGTATTTACCAGATCCAGATTCAACATCTTCTAACCCTATATAGGGAATGTTATCTCTAGCTTCAGAAGTTCTCGCCGTGTTTAGTGTTGTAAATCTTTTGATCCGAACTATGTCCCAATGTTTTGGAATCGGTTCAATCCATCCAACGCCAGATTCTTTATACGCAGTGTATGGTTTGTAGTGACTCATTCGGTTGCCACCTCAGCCAATAGTGCTGCGATTTCGTTTTCAACCTTTTTCAACTCAGCATCAATGTCATGCAGCTTACGAGGCGGCTGATACTGGTAGAAGAAGCGGTTAAAGTTGATTTCATAACCTACACGACCGAGCTGCTTGTCCTTGTCATCGGTATAGCTTTCGTCAATATAGGCGTCCGGCACATGCGGCATTACTTCGCGGACAAAGTAATCTTGAATCGAATCTAAGTACGGCACATTTTCGTAATCAGTTAAATCGGTGTCTGGAACAAATTCACCTTGAGCATTTATAACAGGATCTGCTTCGGGATCTTTT
>NZ_DIAC01000058.1:9000-14266 GCF_002414625.1 Methylophaga sp. UBA5088
TAGTGCAGTGATAAAGGTTTTGTTAGCTTTAACCTTCATCGATTTAGCTCCTGCGTCTTTAACTGTTTCTTTTGCGAAGGTTTCTGCCCAGCTATATTTCTTAGCTTCATTCAAATGCGGCTCAATGGCTGCAAGCCAAAATGATTGGTGTTCTGGCGATAGTTTTTGCCAAACCTCAGAAGATTCCAAATTTGATAGCCCTTGTTTATCTAGCATCAGTTTCATGCGCAGTGGCCGCAGCACTTTAATTCGACGATAGCCAAATATGCGGTAATCGACCATTTTTGAAAGCTCGTCATTTTCAGCCGCAGCATAAATATCCAAGATTTGACGGCGCTGGTCGTCACTCACTATGCGGCGCTTGTTGCCTTCGTTTTTAATGGGCGTCCAAAGATTGGTTGCATTGATAAGTTGGACCTTACCTTTACGGTTCTCGGTTTTCTTATTGGATAAAATCCACAGGTATGTAGCGATATTGGTTCTAAAGAAAATATCCGTTGGTAGTGCCACAATTGCTTCAACAAGGTCATTTTCTAGCAACCAGCGGCGTATTTCAGACTCGCCAGAGCCAGCGCCACCATTAAATAACGGAGAACCGGATAAAACGATAGCGGCGCGTCCACCGCCATTTTTGGGTAGCTCTAGCTTGCTGGCTAGGTGCATGAGAAACAGCATAGAGCCGTCGTTAATACGTGGTAATCCTGGCCCAAAACGGCCTAATGCACCTTGCTTATGTTCTCGTTCAACAGCCGACTTATCCTTTTCCCATTTTTTACCAAACGGTGGATTGGACAAGCAGTAATGGAAGCGCTCACCAACGAACTTATCATTAGAAAGTGTGCTACCTTGACGAATGTTTTGAGAAAGGTCACGGCCAGGATCTGATTCAAGTCGGCGGATCAACATGCCCGCGACACAAACAGCATGAGTTTCCGGCTCTAGCTCTTGGCCATGTGGAACTAATACAGGTGGGATTTTATAATGACTACCGTAATCGGCTGCATGGTTCATAGCATCGGTCAAAAATCCGCCTGTACCACAAGTAGGATCGTAAAGAGTGCGGATAAGGCCAGGGCTTTCCTCAAACAAGGCATCATCAGGATCAAGTAATAACGCGGTAGCTAAATGTACGATGTCGCGAGGCGTCATGAAGTCTTCAGCACCTTCGTTAACCTCCGCACCGAAACGGCGAATGAGATGCTCGTAGATGTTACTCATCACCCGGTCAGGCACGGCATTAGGGTGCAAATCAATACCTGCAAAGTTCTTACAAATGGTGTATAACAATCCCGCTTTCTCAAGCCGAATTATTGTGTTACCAAACTCAAACTCTTCAAAAATCGCTCTGGCATTATCGGAAAAGAGTGTGATGTAATCTTCAAGATTTCGGCGTGTTTTCGTGCTGCCAAGTGTTGAAAGCGAATACTCAGATGTATTGTAGAATGGGTAGCCTGCGGTTTGACGTAATATCGGATCAAGCTCTACTTCAGCATCCTTGAAGTTATCGTAAGCTTCTCTTACCGCATCTCTAGTAGATTCAAGAGCACACTCCAATCGACGCAATAAAGTAAATGGCAGAATGATCTTACCGAAATCAGTATGCTTAAAATCCCCCCAGAGATCTTCTGCATTTTTCCAAATAAAATCTGCTTGCGATGCAGCCGAACCTGCAAACTCTGACATTTTGGCCTCCAACCATGTTTTGCACAAAACGGTACATTACATAAACGATAATTGTCAACCATGTTTTGCACAAAACAGAGGCAGTTCCATTTTTCACTTAAATACTCAGTCCAACCTTATATTGCAAATAGCCAAAAAATCATATCCAACACCTTGAGCATAAAGTGATTGCTCAGGCGGTATCCGCGCAGCTCACGCCCTCATTAAATCACAGTCCTGAGCGTTTATTAGGTCAGTTGGAGAGTCATTTATTACGTTTACGCACCACAAGTAGTAGCCATTTCCACCATGTCTCTCTCGATAATGAGGCCATATTTTCAAAGCATATCCGTTTGTTAAATGAGTTTAATCTTGGTCTCACCAGAGATGAAGTACAGGCTTATCTACAGCCTAAAGTCAATATGAACACAGGAAAACTGGTTGGCTTTGAAGCCTTGGCACGCTGGTTTAAACCGAATGGTGAGATGGTGCCACCTGGTGTTTTTATTCCTATCGCAGAGGCTTCAGGATTGGTTGAGCAACTCGATAGAGTTATCTTATTAAAATCCTGTTCAGCCATAAAACAGTTAGAAGCGGCCGGAATTCAGGTACCCATCTCCTTTAATGTCTCATGTCATGAACTATTATTAAGTGATTTTTCCAGTTCCATCCTCGAGGTTTTAGCCGCCGAAAATGTGGCTCCACAGCAAGTAGATATGGAGATTACCGAAACCTTGGCAATGATAAATTATGAAGAGGTTTCCGCCACATTACGCAAGCTGATCCAGCTAGGCATGGATGTCAGTATTGACGATTTCGGTACTGGATTTTCATCCCTGTCACATGTCACAGAATTAGCAGCCACCACACTTAAGATTGATAAATCTTTTGTGCAGTATCTCGGTGAAAAATCTTCTTCTGAACATATCGTGGATATGATCATTCGGGTAGCTACACGCTTTGGTATGAAAGTCATTGCTGAAGGGGTGGAAACAGCATTACAAAGAGATAAGCTTATTGAGTTAGGCTGCACCATTGGACAAGGCTATTTCTATGCTCGGCCTATGCCCATTGATGAGGCAGTTAAATGGGCAATGGCGAATTCTTAGCCACGAATGAATCGGCCTCTTTTCGTGTGCCATATGTTTTCAGATATGTATGGCGCAGCTTAATCCTTATTTATATTCCTATTTTGGGGCTTGCTGGTTTTTTCAGTTATCACATTTATTGGCATATTTTTGAGTCCAACTACCAGCCTTATTTTGAATCACAGCAAAGCAGATTGGACAATGCTGTGAATACTTTCTCGCGAGAGCTGGGCCATATCCATCAGCTGATTCGCTTACTTCGTTACAACCAACAGTTTGAAAAAGCATTGCAAGCTGGTATGTCGATTGATTATCAGTCATTGGAAAATGTGTTTACTGATTTTTCCAACGCTTCTTCTCATATTAGTCAATTGAGATGGCTCGATGAAAAGGGCGTTGAAAAGCTGAGAATGAACATATCTGATAAGGGGGTGATTAAGGTTGCTCCTGAAGCATTACAAAATAAATCGAAACGGCAATATGTGAAGGCAGGTATGAGATTGGAACCGGATGAAGTTTATATCTCTGCCATTAATCCAAATATTGAAAATGGACAAATCGTATTACCTCTCGAAAAAACAATCCGAGCCGTCATGCGAACAGGTAAGCAGGATGGCCTACATGATGGCGTGCTTGTCATTAATTTTCTGTTGAATGACATGTTTGAGTCATTGAATCAAAAGCAAGATAATAAACTGCGTATTATCGATAATGAAGGTTATTGGGTGATGCACCCCAACCCTTCGATGGCATTTCGGTCCTATACTGACTATCTTGTCAGAACAGAACGACTATTAAGCCAGGCAGTGATTAAGGGCATACTTGATCAACGGCAATTACATAACTTCATTCACGGCTCAAGATTAATAAGCTATAGCGTGATAGATATCGGTGAAAATGGCCCAGATAACCGGCATCGTCTATTTTTTATTGATAGCTCTGCACCTGATTTATTAGGTTCCCTAAAATACAGGGTTGCCCTGATTGTATTTATTCCGACCGTTTTAGTGCTCGTTGTTCTGTTATTTCTGATTGGGCGATTTCTTTACGATGGTCGTAAGCAATATGATTTATTCAGACAGCTGGCTGTCGAGAAAGAAGCATTAGCCAAGTCTAATCAGCAACTGCAACTGGCATATGAGCAACAACAGCAAATGCAGGATACCCTGGTTGAGCTACGTAAACTATCGTCAATGGGGATGATGGTGGCCGGTTTAGCACATGAGCTTAATACCCCGCTTGGTGGTGCTGCCCTGACATTATCCAGCCTTGACTCTGCACGTGAGCAATTACAACAGGCCATGAGCGATGGCTTGAGAAAGAGCGAATTAGAAGATTATCTGACCCATTCAGCTGAGACCATTGCCTTGGCCAGGAAAAACATCGCTAAAGCGGCGGAACTTGTGAAGAGCTTTAAACGTTTAGCCGTTGATAGACACACGGATGAACCAACGGAATTTGATTTGATGACGGTGATAAATGATGTCGCCACCACGTCTAAGCATAGATTGAAACAGCAGCACATCCATCTGGATATCGTGGGACCGAAACAGTTAGTGATACAGAGTTACGCTGGTATTGTTTCGCAGTTATTCGAAAACCTTATTAGCAATGCCATTTCACATGGGTTTGCTGGACGTAATAATGGACATATCCACATTGAAGTCATACAGACGTCTATGAATGATAAATCTGTCAGTGTGTCTGATGATGGTCATGGGATTGATGTCGAGCAGCTGACAACGATTTTTGATCCCTTTGTGACAGGGGCGAGGGGAGCCGGTCATACAGGATTAGGGTTACATCTCTGTCATCAGTGGGTGACCCAGGTGTTAAAGGGATCGATTAGCGTGAGTTCTGAACCTGGTCAGGGTACGACGTTTATTGTGTTACTTCCTGTTGATGTGGATTCATCGTCACAATCGTAAGGGTCACATAGTGTCCGTCAGGATTCACTTGGTTTTGATATGGCCAGTCCAATTTTTTACACAGTTGCTGCGTTAGCTGCAGGCCTAGACCAAACCCTTGATCATTTTCAACACTCTCCTTGTCAGATGGCGAGCTTTGGTTACGGATAGTGACTGTATGTTTGTGTTGATGAATTACCACATGACCATCCCAGGTATGCTGGAACGCATTTCTTATTAAGTTACCGATAATGATTCTGGCTGCCGCGGATGATGCATATAGCGTCGATTCAGTCGTTTCAACTTTGACATCAACGGGTTTGTTCTTCAGCAAATAACGCATTTCATCAACAAGACTATGAATCAGCTCATCGAGACGGAAATCTTGTTTTGCCAGAGACTCTGTTTCTTCTCGGTTCAGCCATAACAGGGTTTCACATAGATGTTGCATAGTGAGGCTAGCACGATCGATGCGTTCAATAATGTCTTGTTGTTTTTCGTTGAGGTCAGCGGGCTGTTTCTGCTGCAGTTTATGTATTAATTCAATATTGTTACGAATAACACTGATGGGGGTGCGTAATTCATGACTGGTATAACGCAAGAAGTTTT
>NZ_DIAC01000058.1:14389-14829 GCF_002414625.1 Methylophaga sp. UBA5088
AACGCAAGAAGTTTTGTTCTCGCTCCATAGCCTCATTAACGGATGATAATGACCCTTGAATTAAGGCGGCCATCTCGTTGAGTTCGGGATAAGCAAAGTCAGGAGGCGGGCGTTTTAATGTCTCTGGGGTCAGTTCATGTGTCCATGTGGTCAGCCGGGATACAGGCTGTGATAAACGCTTCATCAACAACCAGGTCAATAAGGCCAGAAGTAGGGTGATCCCGATACTCAAGGTAATAATAAACTGGCGGTTTTGTCTGGCATTTTTTCCAACCAAAGGAGAAGCATCCGCTTTGGTAAAGGGGCGGCTGATAAAATAGTCTTGGTTCTGAATTTTTAACTTAATAAGAAAGTACATCACGCCAGAGCCGCGCCCTGTCTCGCCACGTTGGTAATGTTTCTGCAAAGCTGCATAACGCTTTGGCTTATTGAAATATTGC
>NZ_DIAC01000111.1:0-730 GCF_002414625.1 Methylophaga sp. UBA5088
ATTGAGGCTTTTTTATTAATAACCTTTATTCTCGCTGGCACTCTTTTCTAGAGCATCTCCTGCCGCACCCACATCTTTACCGATGCCCTCCATCGTATTACAGCCAGCTAGAAATAAGATGAAACAAACAGATAGTAACAAAGCCAATGGTTTCATAAACACTCCTATTTAAGACAGGCATAAAATTACCATAACTGATAAAAGATAGAGAAACCTTTATCTTTTTTTACACCATGGCTTTTTGTCTAGGAACTAAATTTTTCAATACTGGTCATGTATAATTGAATAATAATTGTCTGGCTAACTAAGTGTGATTGTCAGGCGCAAAAAAAAAGATTACTCGAATCAGAATTAGGATGAATCAAATGAAGCTCATGATTAACGGTAAAAGCCGTCAGGTAGACGCACCTGAAGATACACCAATTCTATGGACACTCAGAGACATACTCGGTATGACAGGCACAAAGTTTGGATGCGGTAAAGCGCTTTGTGGTGCCTGTACAGTTATGCTTGATGGTAAACCAATCCGTTCATGTGTCACACCAATCAGTGCGGCAAAAGATAAAAAAATTACCACTATCGAAGCGGTATCAGAGGACAAAGTTGGGCAAGCTGTTCAGACGGCTTGGCAATCGATAAATGTGCCTCAGTGTGGTTATTGCCAATCAGGACAAATTGTTGCTGCAATGGCCTTGCTTCGTGACAACCCAAACCCGACAGATGAAGATAT
>NZ_DIAC01000111.1:899-1128 GCF_002414625.1 Methylophaga sp. UBA5088
GACACTGCCATGAGTGGCAATATTTGTCGTTGTGGTACCTATACGCGGATACGCGAAGCAATTAAGCAAGCAGCGCAACAGGGGGGTAAATAATGAATCATTTTGATCTTCCTGAAATAGCCAATGTGAGTCGACGTAAACTTCTCAAGGGCTTCGCATTAAGCGGACTCGTGCTAGCTGTTGGTATGCCGTCACAATTATTTGCTGCGGATGAAAACCCAAAATATGG
>NZ_DIAC01000111.1:1318-2390 GCF_002414625.1 Methylophaga sp. UBA5088
AATGGCTGGGTTGATGATCCTCTCGTGTTTGTCTCAATTGCTGAAGATGGCACCGTGACGATTGTCGCTCATCGTTCTGAAATGGGCCAAGGCGTTAAAACAAGTTTACCTATGGTGGTTGCCGATGAAATGTCTGCTGACTGGGCAAAAGTGAAAGTTGTTCAGGCAGAGGGTAATGAGAAACGCTATGGTAACCAGAACACCGATGGCTCGAGAAGTATGCGCCATTTTTTCATGCCTATGCGTAACGTCGGGGCAGCGGCAAGAATGATGTTAGAAGCTGCCGCCGCGGCGATATGGTCGGTGCCTGTCAGTGAAGTAAAAGCTGCGAATCATCAGGTCGTTCATGCGGCTAGTGGACAATCACTAGGTTATGGTGAGCTTGCTCAGAAAGCGGCCGAAATGGATGTGCCCGAAAGCCAAAACCTGATTTATAAAACTGCAGATGAATTCAATTACATCGGCAAAAGTGACAATAGGCTCGTTGATGGGGCCGATATCGCTACTGGCCAAACAACGTATGGTATGGATGTACGCCTTGATGATATGGTCTATGCTGTTATCGCGCATCCTCCAGCTTATGGCGATACACTCAAATCTTACGATGATACGGAGACCTTAAAAGTACCTGGCGTACTCAAAGTTCTGACCTTGCCCAGTAGCCCGCCTCCAGCTGTATTTAATCCACTAGGTGGGGTGGTTGTTGTCGCGACCAACACTTGGGCGGCAATTCAAGGTAGAGAGAAATTATCTATCGAATGGAACGCGGGCCCTAACCGTCAGTATGATTCAGAAGCCTTTCGTAAGACTTTAGAGCGTTCCTCACAGCAAAAAGGGGGCAAGGTCATCAGAAGCAAAGGTCAAGCGTATGAAGCAATGGCCAATGCCAGCTCAACAATTTCTGCTGACTACTACATTCCTCACCTAGCACAAGCGCCAATGGAACCTCCTGCTGCGACGGCACGGTTTGTTGATGGTATATGTGAGATTTGGACTGCAACCCAGAACCCACAGGCTGGTGTTGATACCGTTGCGAAATGGCTGGAAGTAAAACCTGAGCAGGTTAAGGTCT
>NZ_DIAC01000111.1:2534-10072 GCF_002414625.1 Methylophaga sp. UBA5088
GAAGGTCAATGTGACCCTATTGGGCGGTGGTTTTGGGCGGAAGTCGAAACCAGACTACCTGGTTGAAGCCGCGCTGATTTCCAAAGCATTGGATGGGCGCGCTGTGAAAACAGTATGGACACGTGAAGATGATATTCAGCATTCCTATTTTCATACTGTGTCTGCTGAACATATGGAAGCCGCGTTTGATGAGCAGGGCGATACCATCGCTTGGTTGCACCGTACAGTCGCTCCAACCATTGCTTCAACCTTTTCGGAAGGTGCCAAACATGAAATGCCGATGGAGTTGAGCATGGGGGTGGTGAATATTCCTTTTGATATAGAGAATATTCAAATCGAAAACCCAGAAGCACCAGCTCATACACGTATTGGTTGGTATCGTTCGGTAGCGAATATTCCACATGCTTTTGCTATTCAATCATTTATTGCTGAGATGGCTCACCAACAGCAAAAAGACCATAAAGACTTCTTATTGTCTCTGATTGGGCCCGATCGAGAAATAGACCCGACCTCATTAAAAGATGAGTGGAACTATGGCGAGTCTCCCGAGCTTTACCCATTGAATACAAAACGTATGAAAGGCGTGATTAACATGGTGACGGACAAAGCTGAGTGGGGGAAATCACTACCGACAGGTTCTGGTCAGGGAATGGCTGCTCATTATAGCTTCGTGACATACGTCGCGGTTGTCGTTGAAGTGACGGTGAATGACGATGGAGAAGTCAGCGTGCCCAGAGTGGATGTTGCTGTAGATTGCGGTCCTCAAGTGAATCCAGAACGCATTCGTTCACAGATTGAAGGGGCATGTATTATGGGCATGAGCCTTGCCCTGTCTAGCGAGATTACCTTTAAAGACGGCGTTACCGTTCAAGATAATTTTGATGGGTATCAGGTTGCTCGCATGGATGCTGCACCTAAGGAAATTAATGTGCACCTGATGCCGGCTAATGACTTTAGTGAACCGCTAGGTGGTGTTGGTGAGCCAGGTATGCCACCGATTGCACCCGCTCTGTGTAACGCCATTTTTAATGCAACAGGCAAACGTATCCGTGAACTGCCAATACGTTATCAACTAGAGTCGTAATGTTATGACGGGGCATGATACAAACGTGCTAAAACAGCTGCAAAGCTGGTATCAGCAAGGGCATAAGGTCTGGTTAGTGACGGTACTTAGCACTTACGGTTCCAGCCCTCGCCAGCCTGGCTCTATGTGTGTATTGCGTGATGACGGGCTGTTCACTGGCTCCGTTTCCGGCGGCTGTGTAGAAGATGATTTAGTGACACTTTTACATGATGGTGCACTTTCGTCAGCTTCAGCTCAAATAAAAACCTACGGCGCTAATCAGGAAGAGCAAGCACGTTTCAAGCTACCTTGTGGAGGGCAATTAAAATTACTGGTAGAGCCAGTCATTGATGACCAATGGCTTGATGATGTTATCACCGCCATTTCATCCCAAAAGCTGATCAAAAGAGACGTTTCTCTGAGGTCTTTACGGGTAAGCTGCTCCTTAGCACTAAGTCATGAGCCTCTGGTCTGCGAACGGCCAGAGTCCATCTCATTCGTCTACGGACCGCGTTTACGCTTACTCATTATTGGCGCTGTAGAAACGTCACATTATCTGGCCAATATAGCCACTGCGCTCGATTATCAAGTCTATGTTTGTGATCCAAGAGTTGAGATGCAGCAGACATGGACACATCAAGAAAGTACATTACTGACAATGATGCCCGATGATGCTGTGACCTCACTGCAGCCCGATCTAAATACGGCAGTGGTGGCTTTAACGCATGATCCGAAGTTAGACGATATGGCATTACTTGAGGCGCTCAAATCAGCGGCCTTTTATGTGGGGGCTTTGGGGGCCAAATCGAATAACAATAAGCGTCGGGAAAGACTCAAATTATTTGATCTGACTCAACAAGAGATTGATCGGCTGCATGGTCCGGTTGGTATGTCCATAGGTAGTAAAACGCCTGCAGAAATTGCGGTGGCGATAGCGGCCGAGTTAGTCGCTATTTATCGTCAACGTATTCGAGCACAACAGACTTCAGCTTCATTGGATAAGGTGCTCACCTAAACATGGCGCTTGAAAAGGTAGCGCCGATTATTCTCGCTGCTGGTAAGTCAACACGCTTTGGATCGAACAAGTTACTGGCAGAAGTCGAATTTAAAGGCATCAGACAAGCGTTGCTACTGCATACTTTATCACCCTGGCTGGATGTGTTTGAGCGTGTTTATCTGGTGACGCCCAAAGAGAACCAGCTTATTAAAGAAGCCTGTCATTCTATTGATCACAGCATTGAGTTTATCAAAGCAGAAAAGAGTGAGTTGGGTATGGGGCATTCGCTTGCTGCCGGTGTGGAAGCTTGTCATTCATCACAAGGTTATTTGATAGGCTTGGCAGATATGCCAATGATTGAGCCAGAAATACTTGAAAATCTGGTCAATAAGCTTGAGCAAGGCTTTCCTATCGCTGCTCCCTATTTTGAGGGTAGACGTGGTCATCCAGTTGCTTTTTCTCAAATTTACCGTGATGCGTTACTGGCATTATCAGGTGATGTAGGTGCTAAAAGTATTCTGCTCGAGAACGAGAAGTTGATTGAAAAAGTGAATGTGAAATCGTCTTCAGTTTTGACCGATATTGATCTAAAGTCGGACCTTTCAGTGCTGTCATGAAGCCTGAGCTAATACAGGCTTTATTACTTATTCAGGGATAAGTTTTTTCGCCAAAGCATTCAGGTGATAAAAATGAAATCGACCGATCTTCACCGGCACAAGCACACAGTTGTTTTTTTCCATAAACTCACGCAGTTGTAACTGTTTGTTCGGCTTGTAGAGGGCGGGCTTGCCCGTCAGCGAGTAGAGAATGCCAGAATCGGTAATGGCTGAGCCTTGCCGTGTTTTGAAATCATAGTGAAAGTCAGTCACTTTTTGCGTGATGATAAAAAAATCGTAATGGCTGGAGTGCCCAAAAATATGTCGTTCTTGGGTTTCTTGGACTTCTACCAAGCCCCAATTTGATATGACGCCGCACTCTGATAACGATCTGGCTTCCAAAACACGATCCTTGTGTAAATTTGTGAAACAGTGCTCATTAATTTAGCAGTTTAATTCTCTTATAACAATGCTTTACGGGTGCCAATTTTCGATAAGCCGTATGGATACGGTCATCACATTTTTTTCATCGATCTGTCGACAAAATCAGACAAACATACATGGAGAAAGAATATGAATAATTCGCTCAAAGCTGGCTTACTTATGATGGTAGCTTCTAATGTCCAAGCAAAAGATTGCCCACAATATATGGATTATGACTTGCCCAAACTTCACTCGAATGACACGGTGAATTTATGTGAAATAGCCAAAGATAAAACCTTATTAGTCGTTAATACCGCAAGTCACTGTGGCTATACGCGTCAATTTGGTGGTTTGGAGTCATTACATCAGCAATACCAAGATAAAGGTTTAGTGGTAATTGGTTTTGCGAGCAATGACTTTGATCAAGAAGCCAAAACAGAAGCGGAAGCAGCGAGAATTTGTAAAGAAAACTTTGGTGTGTCATTCACCATGGTTGCGCCAAGTTATGTAACAGGTTCGCGTGCTAACCCAGTTTTCAGGGAAATTAATCAACAAAGCCAAGCGCCAGGTTGGAACTTCAATAAATACATCGTTGATGCTGATGGTCAGGTGGTAAAACACTTTGCCAGTTCAGTTGAGCCAGATGATCCTGATTTGCTAAATATTATTGATTCCACTCTGAGTAAGAATGAAGACAACCCCTAAGCTCAAGATATACGCCTAGCTTGTTGACTATGTACCCAGCAAGGTCAATACTCTACTGTTATTGATACTTTGTTGTTATCATTAACAAAGTCTATTAGCACACAAAAGGAACGTTGGGGTAAAGGATGTGTATTGTTTATCGACTGGTATTTGCCAGTTTAATAGGTTTGGCCTTATCTGCATGTAGCAGTATTCACAATACCATTGGTCCAGACGCTCCTCAGTCTGAGTTACGGGAATCTTTGCAGGCGCCGCTGACTATTTCTGATAGTGGTTCGCCTTTTTGTGAGGAAGCAATGGTGGTTGCAGTCACGCCAAAAGTGGTGCGTGTTCCAGAACGTTATCACGCAACGCTTTATTTTGAGTTAGACAAAACGACGTTTACACCAGCCTCTCTACGTGATTCCGTTGATGTATACAAAGCGATTCTGGAAAGAAAAAATCGTCATGTAGAAATTGTCGGTCATACAGACACGCTTGGCGCCAGCGCATACAATGAAAAGCTCTCAGAGCGTCGCGCTAACAAGGTAGCGCAGGATTTGATCAATGCCGGTGTTGAAGTAAATCAGATTTCTGTGTCAGGGAAAGGGGAAACGGATCTGAAAGTACCTACGGCAAATGGCACTGAAGAAGTACGTAACCGCCGGGTTGAGATTGATGTACGTTAATATCTGGAGCATTTAGACATATGGTTACATCGCAACGCTTTACTCTCATTGCTGCATTTATGACGGCTATCGCCAGCAGTCCCGTTTTTTCTGAAACTCTGCAGGGAGCAGTAGATAAAACACTAAAACAAAATCCTGAAGTTCTGGCTGAAGCAAACCGCCGTTATAGCGTTGATAAAACGGTTGATCAGGCTAGAGCCGGTTACTATCCAAGAGTCGATCTGACTCTGGGGATCGGCTTTGAGCGAACTAAGAACCCAGCAACAAGACCCGGTCATGAATTTCTTTCACGTGGCGAGGCTGAGATTGAAGCAACTCAAATGCTGTATGACGGTTTTGCTACAAAAAGTGCAGTTGAACAAACTCAGGCACAAGCTAATTCTGCTGGTTACAGTGTGACAGATTTATCGGAAAGTATTGGTCTGAACACTGTACAAAGCTACCTTGATGTAATGAAGCGTCAGCAATTACTTGAAAACACTCAAGCTAACTTGATTCAACATGAAAAGATCTTCGATAAAATCAAGTTACGAACAGATGCGGGTGTAGGCAATCGCTCAGACCTTGATCAAACCACTGGTCGTGTGGCGTTAGCGGAAGCGAATTTACGCTCTACCGAAGGTAATTTAAAAGATGCGGAAACACGTTATGAGCGATTAGTAGGGCAAGCCCCTGAAGCGCTAACCGATCCAGGTATGTCATGCTGTGACAGTGCACCGGCTAAGGTTGAAGATGCCATACAAATTGCCTACAGACAGCATCCAGCACTATGGGCAGCTATATCTGATCACGAAGCATCATTGGCCCAGCAAGAGGGAGCTAAAGCGCCATTTCATCCACAAGTGCGAGCTGATTTGAGCGCCAGAGCAGATAATAATCTCGACGGAACACGTGGGCATGAGAAAGAAGTTCAAGCGATGATTCGCATGGACTACAACCTCTTGAATGGCGGCGCTGACAAAGCACGTATTGAAGAAACCAAGTACCTCAGTGAACAAGCCAAACAAAACGCCGAAATTATCAAACGTGACGTTGATAGAGATGTGCGGCTGGCATGGAGTAATGTTGAAACCTTGTCGAGACGTTTACCTATTCTTGAGCAACGTATGCTGGCTGCTGAGAAAACGCGTGATGCCTATTTTGAACAGTTCAATGTCGGCAGACGGACCTTACTGGACTTGCTCGATACAGAAAATGAATTGCTAACAGCCAGAAATGATTATGCCAATGCCTATTATGATCATATTTACGCCTGTTACTGGTTATCCGAAACAATGGGGCGGTTAATGGAAAGTTTGTCTATTGAGGCACCGGAAGCAGCCATTATCGTCGCGCAACCTCAAACTGCTGAATAACCCCTACTAGTGGAATCCGTATTGAAGTCTGGCTGACTCGTCTGCCACTAAACTGTCACATATTACGGCTACGATATCCATTTTTATTGAATATCGTTATGCATCCCATCAGGCTGACCGCACCCTCACCTGCTTTAAAGGTCTTTGTTTATCTTCTACCTGCCTTATTATTATTCTCGAGAGCAATAGCGGATATTACTGTCGTTCTGGTGGCATTCACCTTTTTGTTTATCAGCTATAAAAATCAGTCTTGGCCATGGCTAAAGCAGTCATGGTTTGTTGCTTTTTTAGTATTTAACGCCTATCTAATTTTACTTAATTTACCCCAAAGTAGTGAACCATCAGAAAGTTTGAAGTATGTGCTTACTTTTATAAGATGGCCATTATTTGCAATGGCATTGGCGTTTTGGATTTTTGATAATAGTGACATTAGACGTCATTTTATTATCAGCCTCTCATTGATTATTGCATTCGTTGTAGCTGATACCTTATGGCAGTATTTATTTGGTGTAGATTGGTTTGGCATTGAACGTTTCACTGAAACACGCTTAACAGGGCCATTCAGAAGCCCTATTCCCGGAACGATGTTATTAAGACTGTGGTTCATCGTGCTATTCATCGCTTGTCTTGTGCCATGGTTCAAATATACGACAGTCCGACAAATAACATCATTAATGACCATTATGAGTGTCGGGTTTGTTTTCACCTATCTTACAGGCGAGAGAATGGCATTAATTCTTTATTGTGCCGGGGCTGCTGTTGTGTTTATAACTATGCTGTTCATCTATCGAGACTATCAGCGACGCTTGTTAAGTATGGTGGTAATTTTTGTATTATCACTGGGAATGATCATACTGATCTCTCCTGATATGCTCGAACGGAGCATCATGAGTATCGGTACTAAATTATCGTCATTTGCCGAATCCGATTATGGGCTGGTCTTTAAAGCCGCTTGGCAAGTATGGCAGGATAATTGGTGGTTTGGCAGTGGCTTGCATACCTATCAAAGCGTCTGTGAACAACAGCAATTATTAGCTAGTGCAGGCATGGTGTGCAGCCATCCGCATAATCTCTACCTGCAATTGGGGGCTGAAACAGGCCTGGTTGGATTAGTTTTATTTCTGGTAATGCTGTGTTTATTGTACAAGCAGGTATTGCTGCCATGTATTAAAGCTAAGAATGGCTTACAAACAGCATTATGCTTTGCATTACTAACGGTCAGTTTTTGGCCATTGTCCGGAGGGATTAGTGTGCTGAGCAACTGGGTGGCAGCTTTAGTTTGGTTAGGTGTAGGCTGGGCGTTGGCGATATCTAGGGCAAGTGCTGTAACACCTCATGAACATCTAAGTCATACAAATCATTAACCTGAAGCGCGCGAAAGTCCCCACGTTGAAGTTCGGATCGTTCAACAGAAGTTGTTGGTCCGAATAGAGCAAGACCCGGTTTGCCCAAACATGAGGCGATATGACTGGGGCCGGTATCATTACCAACCACAAACTGTGCATGATTGAGAATGGTTGCCAACTCAAACCAGTTAAGCATTCCATAGTCTTTTGCCGGTGTGTAACCTGCCAGTCTTGCTGCCATATCTTGCTCATCTGGCCCCAAAATATTCACCACATCATATCCAAGCTCAATGAGTTTAAAAGAGAGCTCGGCATAATACGGCCAGCGTTTTTCTTTATGTTGTGCAGAGCTACCAGGTATAAGGGCAATATAAGGTTGTTTAAC
>NZ_DIAC01000111.1:10222-17954 GCF_002414625.1 Methylophaga sp. UBA5088
ATATCGGCCTGAGTGAGTAAGGTTTTCAATCCTTTCAAACCTGACTCAGGCGCCTTTGCTCCACGCCGACTAATCCAGTCAACATCAGGTAAAAAAAAGCGCTGATATAAGGCTGTTCTATCCGAGTTTTGTAAATCAATAACCAGATCAAACTGGTGTTGAATAAGTTGTCTGCGTAGCCTGAATTGGTGTTTCAGCCTTCTCAGTGGCTGGCGATCATCTATCATGATGCTATCGATATAAGGTGAACGCACCATTAAGGATTCATAGCGGGACATGGTCAACAAGATAATCTCAGCATCAAGGAAGTGCTGGCGGATATCTTTGAAAATACCGTCTGCCTGAATTAGATCACCAAATGCCCCATGCTTGATAAGCAAAATCTTATTTGCTTGTGTCATGAATTATGGTTCCAGCAAACCCTGGTAAACAGAAAGGGTATTGTCCGTCATGGCTTCCAGTGTCATTGATTGCTGAGCCAGCAGCATCGCTTTCTGCATCATACCTTGCCAGCCCACTATGTCTTTGCTAAGTGTGGCCAGCTGTTGACGAAAAGCCTGGGTATCAGCGATAGGTGTGATTAATGCCTTATCAAGGACTTCGTTAGCGACAGGTACATTCGTAGATAAAATGGGTTTGCCTAATAATAATGCTTCACTGACTACATAAGAAAAGCCTTCTCTTCTCGAGCTGATTAATACGCCGTCACAAGCGTGCATCAGTGAACTGACATCTGGACGATAACCGACCAAACGACAGTGTGTCTGTGTTGACATCTGTTGAATTCGGCTATGTAACCATTGGCGTTCTTCTCCTTCACCGATAATCAGTAAATTCAAAGCCAGGCCGTCTGCGGCATCCAATAACAAATCAAAGCCTTTTGCCTTTACTAGTCGACCAACGGCACAAAATGTTGGTAACTCAGGGTTGAGTCCAAACTCTTGATGGATATCAATAGGTGCAACTTTTGGGCTAGAAATACCGTTATATATTGTTGTGGCATTCGCTATGTTCAGATGTGAGCGAAGACTATGACTAACCGCAATCGCCTGATCGAGCTTGGCAAAATCTTTCACTCGGCTTTTGATGTTATGTAATGTACCTACGGTTTTTGCGCGATGAAAATAGCGACACTTATTTAGTACAGCCGTCGCTTTATTAGCCTGAGCATGCACTATATCCGCGTTGGACTTATGCAGATAATAAAGCACGCTGAACCACAAAAGTGGATTACGCCGGCTTTGCTCAGTATTAACTGGAAAACCTTGGATATGTGCAGGTAAGGTCTCTAGAAATTGAGGGTCGGCAATAACACTGACAGAATGACCGGCTTTGTGGAGGCTGATAGACAGTTCTCTGACATGTTTTTCAAGCCCACCACCGCCTGTGCTTAATAACAATTGGCAGATGTTCATGTGGGCGAATGTTGTTTTAATGCGCGTTTATAAACAGATAGCGTGGTTTCTAACATAGACTCCAGTACAAAAGGATGTGATTCTGGAACAACAGGCGGTGCAAGTAACCATTTTGTGCTTAAGCTGACGACAGCGGCTTTATCACCCGTGCTTACTTTGCCTTCCGGCAGTACGGCCGTTAGTTGTTCTTCCACACCGCCATGAGCATAAGCAATAACCGGCACCCCTAAACTCAGGGCTTCTATACTGACTCGCCCAAACGCTTCCGGCTGCAATGATAATGACATGACGATGTTGGAAATTGACATAATTTCTCTCAGATCACTCCGGTGGCCGATAAAACTTACATCATTTAAAACGCCAAGTTCAGTTGCACGTTGTTGTAATTCACCTAAAAAAGCCGATTTTCCTTTTTTAGTTTCACCAACAATCAAACCGTGCACATCAGAATAATATTTTTTTAGCTCAGCAATAATCTCTATAAAATCAGCCTGACCTTTCCAACGTGTAATGCGTCCCGGCAGAGTGATTAATAACTTGCCCCGTGTTTGAGGGAAGGATTGATACCAATGAGATAACCATGCATTATTTGGCTGATATCCATACGGGAACTCTCGTCGGTCAATACCCCGGTAATTCAGGGTGAGGTTTTTTTGAACACCGTATTGCGTCGTGACGTATTCACGGATTTTTTCCGACACAACCAATATCTGTTCGCCTTTGGTCATGATTCGGCTATAGCCGTTGACAGAGTATGTGCCGTGAACGGTAGTAATGAATTTTGGACGTGATGCCTTTGGTAAGGATTTCCACGTCAAATAGCATACCCAGGCCGGCATACGTGAACGCACATGTAAAATATCAACACGGTTATTCACCAGAAAGCGTCGTAGTCTCGGGATAAGACGGAATGTCGCCAGCGACTTACGGCCTATGTTCCAGTTGATATGCTCGCTGCCTTGCTGACGTAAGGTATCGACTAAGCGGCCACCAGCGGAAATAACAAACGAGCGATGCCCCAGGCTTGCCAGATAGCGGCCGACTTCCAATGTGCCTCGTTCAACACCTCCTGATTCAAGTGCAGGTAACACCTGAACAACGGTTAACTGATCTGTCATGAGCAATTAGCTGAGTTGAGGTATTGGCTGTGGTTGTGCTTGTGGCACGCCATCCAACCAGTGTTTTGCTATCCAGTCTGCACAGCGTTCTGATTCCATGAACCCCGGAACAGCTTGTAGACGGTTTTTGTAATGGCCCAGGCTGTCAAAGCGAACAGCATAGCCTTCACCCACTAATTTACTCAGTCCCCGTGAGACACGGTTATCACGTTTGATGGGCATGTTAAGAATACCGACCGCAGTGTTTGCTGTGAGTGCTTCATACACCATCGACACGGAGTCTTCGCTAATCCATGCACTATAACTTGCTGCTAATTGGCGTGAAACCCAGTTACGATCGGTTTCTTCGAAAGGCACGATAGTGAGGTTGGCCAATTTGAAGCCTAGCATGTGAGTGGCGAAGTTGTCAGGTGTACGTGGAGAGGTCGTGAGCGTATAGTGAATACGCGGGTTTTGCTTACAAAGCTGAGTTATTTGTGATGTTATATGGTTTTCATTCCAGTCACAGTGTTTGGAAGGGCCGCCAATCATGATTAGTCCCTTATCGGTGTGATGAACACCTGTCGCGTGAATAGGGTTAAGAACGCCTCGTGTTTCCAATACATTGCCACGACCTTGATAATAGTCATGCTCCGGTATTAAGCTAAGATCAAAAAAAGACACCGGTAAACTGGGCTGCATCAAGACGATGGTTTGCCCGCCATACACCTTTTTTGCTGCCAGCATGTGAAGATGCGTGCGATGACCTGCCCCGATAATGAGATCAGGTAAAGGTAGCCCATGACCTGCAGGCCAGGTTGTACTCAATAAATCGAACACAGGTTGAAGTCGACCACTCACCGGAATATCAAAACTTTGACAGGCCATTTTGCGCTTTAAGGCATTCACCAAACCTTGAGATTGGCTTTGATGGCCAGGTTTTCCATCAGTGAGTCGCCAGATGATGATGGGGTCTTCGTCTTTGTTGATATTCATGCAGACAGCACCTAAATATAAAGTAATGTAGCCTCAAGCTGAAAAGGCGATGTGCTGTGGACTATAGGGCAGCCGTATTAAAGTTTTATGAAATGAGAGCGGTTTCACAAAAAATAAATTAGGAATATTTTCTCTGGAGGCCTATGGCGAGCTGAGCCATAGTCAAGCGACGACAGTCAAAAGGAGTGCACATGATTGAGCGTGATGAAGATACCTTTAGTGCGTTAAAGGAAATGGCTGAAGATGCGCAGTTGGTCTCACGTAACCACAATGATGAATTAATCGGTCTCGAGTACTATTCAAATTTGGCTGTGTTGAGTGATGATGAGTTGGGTTTATTAGTTCGTTTATGGCACGAAAAGTATGTGACCTGCCAAAAAGAGAAACTCGCTTCTCAATGGATGGTCATACAGATATTCATTCTTATCTTATTAGCCATTTATGTGGCTTGGGTATCAGGGGGGATTGCTGGTACGCTGATCAGTATAGTCGGTGTGATCGCCATGATCGCCATGATTGAAGATAAGCGGGTCAGTGTCGCTAAACGAAATTTAGCTGATGCCCGCGAAGTCTACAGAACACTACAAACATTAAAACAAGACAGACAACGGTAATGTCAGCATGTTATCTAGCCAGTTCTTCAAGGCGGATGCTGACATGTTTCGCAAATTAAATTAAAGGAGATTTTATGACTACAGTGACATTAAAAGGAACCCCTTTTGAGACAGTGGGTGAGTTGCCTGCAGTTGGACAAAAAGCACCAGAATTTAGCCTGACAAAAGATGACTTGTCTGAGCTGACTCTGGCAGATTTATCTGGTCGTGTTGTGCTCAATATTTTTCCATCTGTAGATACGCCTACCTGTGCGATGTCTGTCAGACAATTCAACACAAAAGCGGCTGCCTTGGATAACACCACGGTTGTCTGTGTATCAAAAGATTTACCTTTTGCCATGGCACGTTTTTGTGGTGCAGAAGGTATTGATAATGTCGTGACTGGTTCGGCGTTTCGCTCTTCATTTGCTGAAGATTACGGTTTATTAATGAAAAATGGGCCTTTAGCTGGTTTGTGTTCGCGTGTGGTTGTCGTCATTGATGAAACTGGCAAAGTCATTTATACCGAACAAGTCAGTGAAATTGCTGATGAACCTGATTATGAAAAAGCCTTGTCAGCACTTAGCTAAACGAGCTTATCGTTGCAAAAGCCCTGTTCAATAGCTGTTGAACAGGGCTTTTTTTTGTTTAAAAAACGCTCAGAGATGATTTAGCGGAGGAGGTGTCGATGATCGCGCTTGAGACAGATTTATTTTCATCCGTGTCGGTTTTGGCTGAATTCCATCCTCTGGCAAAGGCGATTCAATTCTGGTCAGACAAGGCAGGTCAGGCACATAGTAAAGTGCTGCTTTTTTCCACTGTACCCACAGCGATGCAAACTTTGGAAGTGGATATCGCGATGGCAGGTGATCAATTAAGTAAAGCCTCATTGCCAGATTATTATCAATTCTGCAGTGATATTGAGTTGATCTTTTATGGTGCACAGCCATCGGGTCCTGTTGCGGCTTTAACGGATATTGACTGGCTCCGTTTAAGACGGCTCTCCATTTATGCACAGTACTGGAAAGATAGAAATCCCCAAGAGGTGAATAAGCTCTTAAGTTTTGTGATGGGGATTCCTTTGTATAGTCAGATTGTAGCTCAACGCATCGCCTCAGATGCAAGTGATAAAAGAGCTAGCATTCAACAGGGGCTATCGCTGTCAGGCGGGGTCTATCTGATAGGTGTTGAACGTTACAAACAGCTTTTCAGACACGAAATTGATCAGGCGTTCAATGAAGCAAAACAGTTGGTGTCAGCCTATCGTGGCACACATGAAGATAATGCTGCTGAACGGATTAACAGTATGGTGAATGCCGCACTGACAAAATAAAACCAAAAAAAGTAACCTGCCATCCAAGTCGGGTATAACTTTTGCTCTCTTCTTCTGTATATCGTTCTTTTGAACTAAAACCTGATAGGGGGACTGATGAAGGACATTTGGAAGGACTATGAACCGGGTTCGTTTTTTGATGAGCTCATGTTTGCAAAACATCAGCCCAGAGCATTCAGTTTTAAACTGCTTGAATACTTGCGTTGCATGGAAAAAAAAGCGTTTACGCAGCGGGTGCAAGAGTCAGAAGTAGAAATGCTGGAGCGTGGCATCACCTTCACCATTTATAGTGATGCGGGCAATATTGATAGGGCTTGGCCATTCGATATTATCCCAAGGGCTATTCCAAAGAGTGAGTGGGAACGCACCGAAAAAGGGCTAAAACAGGGCATTCATGCCTTAAATCAGTTCATTCAAGACATTTATAACGATGGAAATATTATCAACGCTGGCATCATACCCGCCGACGTGGTTTATCAATCCAAAGGTTATCGTAAAGAATGTCATGGTATGACCCCTGCTCATGGCGTTTGGGCCAATATCTGTGGTTCAGATTTAGTACGCGATCATGATGGCACGCTATACGTGTTAGAGGATAATTTACGTGTACCATCTGGGGTGGCATATATGCTCGAAAACAGAAAAACCACCAAGCGAGTCTTGCCTGAGCTATTCAAACTCTTAAATATTAGCCCTGTTGATGCCTACCCTGAACACTTAGCAGAAATGCTCGCCTCATTACGCCCTGATTTAACTCATCCAACGATGGCGTTATTGACGCCCGGTATCTATAACTCAGCCTATTTTGAACATGCGTTCCTTGCTCAACAAGCCGGTTTGATCTTGCTGGAAGGCGCCGATCTACTGGTAGGGGATGATGATTATGTCTACATGAAAACGATTCATGGCCTTGAGCGTGTTGATGTCATATACCGCCGTATTGATGATGATTTTATTGATCCAGAAGTTTTTCGTCCTGATTCAATGCTAGGTGTGCCAGGGATTATGCGTGCCTGGCGTGCGAGTAAAGTCGCGATAGCCAACGCGCCAGGATGCGGTGTCGCTGACGATAAAGTCATTTATGCCTATGTGCCTGACATGATCCGTTATTACCTGAATGAAGAACCCATTTTGGGCAATGTGCCTACCTGGCTGTGTCGTAATGAGGAAGATTTGACCCATGTGTTAGCGCATCTGCCTGAACTGGTGGTCAAACCCGCCAATGAGTCAGGAGGCTATGGCATGTTGGTGGGACCGCATTCCTCGGCAGAGAAAGTGGAAGAATTTCGTGAGTTACTGATCAATGATCCAAAAAACTACATTGCTCAACCGACCTTGAGTTTATCTGTTTCCCCCACCTGTTGTGATGACACGATTGCACCACGACATGTCGATTTAAGGCCATTTATTCTGTCTGGAGATGATATTTATGTCACCCCCGGTGGGCTGACTCGTGTAGCGATGGTCGAGGGTTCGTTAGTTGTTAACTCGTCACAGGGGGGCGGTAGTAAAGATACCTGGATTGTTGATGATAGTCGCCATTTCATGGAGGAAGACTAATGTTATCTCGTGTTGCTGAGAGAGTGTATTGGTTGGCTCGTTATTTAGAGCGCGTGGAAAACACGGCGCGATTAATTAATGTGCATACCGCACTATTAATGGACTTGCCCGAGCATATGGAAGTGAACTGGTTTACCTTGGTGACCATTTTTGATGCTGAGCAGATTTATTACAGAAAACATCCGCGTGAAAATGAATATGACATTATGCATTTTCTATTAGCTGATCCTGGCTATGGTGGTTCATTGATTAATAATCTGGCGGCTGTGAGAGAAAATGCCCGAACCTCATTGGATGTATTACCAGAAGAAGTCTGGGAGCAGGTGAATGAGCTACACTTATTAGTGAAGAGTGAATTATCATCCATTGGTAATCGACGTCGCAGACAGAAGTTATTACTCACTATCATGGAGTCATGTCAATGTATATGGGGTATGATTGCCAATCACATGAGTCGTAATTTTGCTTATGACTTTTTACAGGCGGGTAAACATCTAGAACGGGCAGATATGACCAGCCGAATATTGGAGTTGTCGGCATTGCTGATGTCAGATAACCGAAGTGAAACTCTAAAACAGCACGAAGGTATTTTGTGGGCGACATTACTGAGAGTTCTAAATGCCCAGCAAATGTATATTCAAGCACATAACTCCTCATTGAAAGGGGAAAATGTGTTGGCATTTTTAATTCAAAATACAGCTTTCCCGCGTTCTTTGATGATGCGTGAAGTATTCTGTT
>NZ_DIAC01000111.1:18081-18452 GCF_002414625.1 Methylophaga sp. UBA5088
TACAGCTTTCCCGCGTTCTTTGAGCTTTTCTGTCAAGTCGGTAGGAAATTACTTAGAGTATTTACCTGGAGATAAACACATGTTGGCACAGCAGGCTGAGATTCTGAATGATCTACAGGCATATAGTCCGGAGAGAAATCCGCCAGAAACTATTCGATTGATGATGGATGAGTTACAAATCGCCTTAAATCGACTGAATACCAGTATTACCACTAATTGGTTTTATCCGGACTACTCCGTTTCATGAAACGGTTCTTTTGCCAATGTGGGCAGGAAATTTTCTTCGACAATACCCACTGTGGTGTTTGTGGCAGTCAGTTGGGGTTTATTCCAGAGCTACAACAGTTAACCAGCCTGCAAGAAGATGATAA
>NZ_DIAC01000111.1:18536-18997 GCF_002414625.1 Methylophaga sp. UBA5088
TGGTTGATGACCGATCTTTTTCCACTGCAGCGCTATCGAAGTTGTGAGCACCGTGATGATGAGATTGCCTGTAATTGGCTGATTCCGGCTGAATCATCTAATACTCAATGCATTTCATGTGCGTTAACACGCACCATACCCATATTGAGTCAACCTGAAAACTGGCGGCGCTGGCGAACCCTGGAAGCGGCAAAACGTCGTATGCTCTATGGCATTCTGAGGTTAAACCTGCCGATAAAGGGCGCCTATCAAGGCTATCCAAATGGCTTGGTTTTTGACTTCCTTGAAGATCAGAGAACCAATCCGATGCTGGCACTTGAGCATGTGTTAAGTGGACACAGTCAGGGGGTGATAACGCTGAATGCTGCTGAGGCAGATGGTAGCTTCAGAGAAGCAACGCGTGAAGCTATGAACGAGTCCTATCGAACCCTACTGGGACATTTTCGTCATGAAATCGGCCA
>NZ_DIAC01000111.1:19150-19398 GCF_002414625.1 Methylophaga sp. UBA5088
CATTTTCGTCATGAAATCGGCCATTATTATTGGGATATGCTGATAAAAGATACCGATCACTACGCCATGTTTTGTGAGGTGTTTGAATACCAGCAGCAAGATTATCAAAGCAGTCTAGAATCGTATTATGAAAACGGACCCGCAGCAGACTGGCCAGCCTCCTACTTGTCAGCCTATGCCAGTGCGCATCCTCTTGAAGACTGGGCTGAGACCTGGTCACATTATTTGATGATGAATGAGACCATGGA
>NZ_DIAC01000111.1:19553-20369 GCF_002414625.1 Methylophaga sp. UBA5088
CTGATTGAGCATTTTGATTATGCTAGCGATTTTGATGTAATGATGAACGACTGGTTATCGCTGGTGGTGAAAATGAATGCACTGAATCGAAGTGTTGGCAATACAGATGCTTACCCCTTTGTCGTTTCAGCGCCGGTCAGAAGAAAATTACTTTTTATTCATCAGTTGTTGAAGTCGTTGAGAAAGCCTCGGGAATCCGCGGCATTTCCTTAAATGCCTGATTTAATTTATTACCCCATTCCCGCCGTAGGTTAATCAAAAAAGTATCTTCTGCATCGAAACGATAATGATGCTTAAAGACCAGGCTATCTGTCTCGTATACCAGCACCTCAATCGGCGGGCCGACACTGACATTACTTTTCATGGTGGAATCCATAGAAATTAATGCACAGGTAGCGGCATCGGTGAGTGACGTTTGCATGGTGAGAAAACGATCTAATACCGGTTTGCCATATTTACTCTCACCTATTTGTAAGTAGGGTGTTTCACGGCTGGTGGTAATGTGGTTTCCTTGTGGATAAATCAGAAAGGCTTGGGGTGGTTGCCCTTTTATTTGGCCAGCCAGTAATAAGGTCGCATCAGGTGAAAAGCCGGATTGCTGATCTTCGCTATAACGCTTGATGCGTTGATTTAACACATCACCTACATAGTCAGCGGTATCAGAAAGATAGTGTGTGCTATTGAGGCTGGTCTCACTATTTTCCCGTAGATCCCGGTTTATCTGTTCAATAACACATTGCGTGGTGGCCAGATTACCGGCACTTAATATGGTAATACAGCGGTCAGCATGCGTATTGAAACGAAACATTTTGCTGT
>NZ_DIAC01000111.1:20444-20926 GCF_002414625.1 Methylophaga sp. UBA5088
GAAACATTTTGCTGTATGTACTGACTTGATCAATACCGGCATTGGTTCTTGAGTCTGAGGTTAGAACCAGTCCTTTATCTAATGATATGGCAATACAATACGTCATAAATTGTTCCAGGAATCGCTGTGTTTAAAGATAGTCAAAAAGTTGAGATTGAGCAATCATCGTTTACTCGCTCACGACAATGGATGGAACCCACGGGCGGGCTTTGAGTCGTTAATACTAAAGACAGGATGAGTTAACAGCGTTGTTAACGAACATAATCAAGTTAATTATTATCTCGGATATGACGTCTGAATTCACCCCCTTTATCGGAGTATACGATGGAACCCATAAAGACATTTATTGAGCAAATCAGCTGGTCTACTATTATCACCACCAGTTTTCGAATGGTGATTATCTTTATTGTGGCCTGGGTGACAACATGGTTACTCAAATCAGCACTACAGCGGTTTGAACTAAGACTGGTCGGCAAAGCGAC
>NZ_DIAC01000111.1:21027-29055 GCF_002414625.1 Methylophaga sp. UBA5088
GACTGGTCGGCAAAGCGACAGCACGAGGTGAATCATCACTCGAGTCCAGAAAACGTATCGAAACCATTGTCAGGCTCCTAAAGCAAGCAGGTTTGCTCGCGATCTGGATTACTTTCTTCCTGATAATTCTGAGAGAGATTGGTGTAGAAGTTGGGCCATTGCTTGCTAGTGCGGGGATTGTGGGGTTAGCAATTGGGTTTGGTGCTCAGAATCTGGTTCGTGATGTTATTTCAGGCTTTTTTATTATTTTGGAAAATCAGATCCGAGTGGGGGATGTAGCTGTCATTAATGGCACGGGTGGGCTGGTCGAAGCTATCAACTTCCGGACAACGGTGCTACGTGACTTGGCGGGGATCGTACATTTTTTCCCCAATGGCACCATCACGACGTTGAGTAATATGACGACAGAGTGGTCAGCGTATGTTTTTGACATTGGTGTTGCTTACAAAGAGAACACCGACGAGGTGACCAAAGTCATCCGAGAAGTTGCTGACAGTATGATGGCTGATGAGGATATGAAACACCTGATAATTGAACCACCAGAAATTTTTGGTGTGGATAAACTGGATAATTCAGCTGTCGTTATCAAAGGCAGAATTAAAACGTTACCGATTCAACAGTGGACGGTGGGACGGGAGTTTTTAAGACGTATCAAGCTGAGCTTTGACGAGAAAAATATCGAAATTCCATTCCCACACAGCACACTGTATTTTGGCGAGGATAGTAAACCTTTTGATGTGAAGCTAATGGAAGCGGCAGCCAATCAGTCCAAGGATACATAACCCCACTTTCCCTGATGTTTGACTGGCGCCAAGCCCTCCTGAAAAGACTGCCCCCATTTGAATTGAGGCTCTATAACGACGTGTCCGGTGTTATCCACAGATCCCACTTTACCCGCGTTTTCCACTCTGGCTAAGCCGTTTTTATATGACCAGGCATTGTCAAAGTGTGGTGGGATGATTGTTTTGCCTTGCTTATCAATATAACCATATTTGCCATCCAGCATAATCACGGCTTTTGCTTCACTGAAAGGCATGGCACGGTCGTATTTTGTATCACTGATGGGATGCCCATCAGAAGAAATAAACCACCATTTTTTGTTAGAACTCACCAAAGCGAGCTGCTCACTGAAAGAAAACACCGTCTCGAATTGAGGTGTGATATGCATTTGTCCTTTCGCGTTCAGATAGCCCCAACCATCTTTAGTTTTTACAGCGGCGAAACCCTCGCTATAGGGTTGTGACTCACGAAACTGTGTCTGAACAACCCACTTTCCCTGTGTATCGATAAATCCCCAAGAACCATATTGCTTCACAGTCGCTTTACCTTCGCTGAATGATTCTGCTTTATCAAAGCGTGGTGAGATAGACCAATTACCCTCTGTGTTGATATAGCCCCATTTATCATTTTCCAAAGCAGCCGCCAGGCCGTCGTTGAATGGGCTCAGCTTTTTATACAATGCGGGGATAATCATCTGACCCTGGGTGTTGATCATTCCCCAATGTTGATCAATACGGATGGGAGCAAGTCCCTCATGAAAGGCGGTAATCTCAGTCTGTTTTTGAGGAGGGAGAATAAATTCGCCCGCTTTATTAATCAGACCCACATGTGGGATGCCTTGTTTATTTTGGACCACGATCGCTGTGTCACCATAAAAAGGACTGACAGCATCAAACTCATATTGAATGGCCACTTTATTGGCGCTGGCAGGTGAGATAGAACTAAGCAGAAGTAGCATCGCCGCTGTGAGTAGAAACTGTTTCATCGTCGTCACCTTTGACTTGATTGTTAGATTCAGTCGCTGCCGCTTAACGTGAATTTCACGTGAACCTAATAACAATATAAATCAAAAGCTTATCTTCTTTCTGATAGGCTGTTAAATGAGTGAAAATTGCATGAGTAAAACGTGTCGACATGTGCTTCGAAGCACAGTGACAGCGGTCCTGGTCTCAATATGTCAGGCCTGTTCGCCAGTGACTGTATTGAATGCGCTTGTACCAGACAATGGCTATCAGAAACTAGCGGATAAAGCCTATGGTGATGAGAACAGGCAAAAATTAGACATTTATTTACCTGCCCACACGATATCAGATCATCCATTGAAGACTGTCGTCTTCTTTTATGGCGGTAGCTGGGATTCTGGCAGCAAAGCAGATTATAAGTTTGTTGCTGAGGCGCTCACCTCTGCCGGTTATATTGTCGTGATTCCTGACTATCGCTTATACCCAGAAGTCGTCTTTCCCGCGTTTGTGGATGATGGTGCCCGTGCTGTGACCTGGGTATTGGAGCATATTAATGAATATGGTGGAGAGGCGGGACATGTGATCCTCGCTGGGCATTCCGCCGGTGCGCATATCGCTGCATTACTCAGTCTGGATGCCACCTATTTAGCGAAATATCATCATCAGCCGACAGACGTCACAGCCATGATCGGCTTGGCAGGGCCTTATGACTTCTTACCATTGCAAAGTGACCGTCTAAAGCAGATATTTGGTCCGGAAAAACAACGTTGGCAAAGCCAACCTATTCATTTTGTGGAAGGAAATAATCCTCCGATGCTCTTGATGGTTGGCAATAAGGACCGCACGGTCTTACCTAAAAACAGTGTCAATCTGGCAACGAAAATTAAGCAGAAAAACGGTGCTGTTGAACTTGTTGAGTTTGACGATTTAAATCACGTTGCCATGGTGTCACATTTGGCTAAACCTCTGAGAGGCAGCGATGAATTGAGACAAACGATAATCGCGTTTATTAATCAGTTTTAGTGTCGGCTGGGATTAATGGTAAAAGTGTGAAGGCGGGGCAGATAGTGATTTTTAATCCCGAGTCTTTTTTATTATTCGCGTTAACGACATACAGGGGATAACTCTGTCCGGCTGTGAGACCGGCTTCGGGAAGCTCGAGTAAATACTGATTATCACTGACTTTTGTATTGTCCAGGGTGAACCACTTGTCTCCCGATTTCAGTGCCCACCCTCTAGGAGCTTCGCTCAGCTTACCTAACAAGCTCACCGTTTCAGTTTTCTGGATACAACCCGCTGGCTTAAGCGTCAGAGACGATAACTTGCTGGTAGTCAGTGGAACAAATTCTTTTACGTTAGGTTTAGTGACGGCTCGCACATCGGTCTGTGCATGACTTTCTGCTGCTAAGAGACTCACAAACACAAGAAAATAAGGCACTATCGTCGATAGTGCCTTAAGTGATGGCGTGAACATGCTAGGCAGAAATACCTTTAGAGGTGATGACAACCATTTTTTCCACTTGCATATCTTCCATGGTGTAAGGAATACCCCCCGTTCCCAAGCCTGAATGTTTCAAGCCGGCAAACGGCATCCAGTCGACACGAAACGCAGTGTGTTCATTGATCATCACAGCAGATGAGTCGAGTTTATCAGCCACATATATGGCTGCGTTTAATTCACGACTGTAGACCGAGGCCTGAAATGCAAAGGGTAGGCTGTTCGCCGCGGCCAACGCATCATCAACATCGCCAAATGGATACACATTTACCACCGGGCCGAAGACCTCCGACGTGGTCACTTTTGCATCAGCGGGTGGGTTAAATAACACGGTTGGTGCATAGCAGTTATCATCCAGTGCCTTGGCACCACACAGACATTCGGCACCGGCGTCGATCGCTTCTTTGACCCAGTTATCTATCCGGGTTAATTCACTTTTTTTGATGATAGGGCCGACTTCGGTATCAGCAGATACCGGGTCACCTACCTTGAGCTGTTTAGCCGCTGCTGCCAATTTTTCTGCCAGCTGTCTGGCTATAGAACGATGCGCATAGATTCGTTGTACTGATACACATACTTGTCCTGCATGATAAAAACTGCCTTTACTGAGACCGGGAACAGCCGCGTCAATATCAGCGTCTTCGGTCACAATAACCGGGGCGACACCACCGTGTTCCAGCGCACAACGTGTGCCTGGTGCGAGTTTAGAGCGTAAATACCAACCCACTTTGGCGCTGCCGATAAAACTCAGAAATGCCACACGGTCATCTGTGACCAGAGACTCGGTATCTTCGTGACTTTGTGTAAGTAACGCCTGGCACCAACCTTCCGGTAAACCGGCTTTGTGGAATATCTCCACTAAGCGAAAACAGGATAAAGGTGTTTTTTCAGCAGGTTTTACAATGACTGGACAACCCGTCGCAATCGCTGGACCCACCTGGTGGGCTATAAGGTTAAGTGGGTGGTTAAAGGCACTGATAGCAACCACCACACCAATTGGCTCTTTACGTATGGTTGTTAAACGATGTTGCGAAGCTGGGTTGATACCCATGGGAATAGTATGAGGGGCATCATTACGCAATCCATCGATGCAGGCTCGAATGCTATCAATACAGCGTGCCATTTCAACCTGCGAGTCGATAAGTGGTTTACCACCTTCTTCAGCGGCACCGATGGCTAGGCTCTCAGCATCCGCCTTCATGAGCTCAACGGCTTTTTCCAGAATAGCAATGCGTTTAACAACGGGGAGCCATTGTGAGCGATCTTTGTAAAGATCATGAGCCGTACTTAATGCCGTTTCAATATCCGCTTTATCTGCTTGTTCGACAGTACCGAGTAATTGTTCATTGAAGGGCGAGAAGACTTCGGCCCTGGAAGCATCCGTTTTGGATAAACCAGCGATCTTCAACGGAAAATGGGGCGTGGTCATTATATAAGCTCCTTATAAAATACAGATTTTTTGTTTCAGACCCTCACTGAGGATGGAATAGTTCAATGAATAATCAACAGCCAGATCAATCAGATGCACCCCTTTAGCATTGAGGGCGTAATCCAGCGTTTTAATGAACTCAGCATGACTGGTGGGTCTGTGGCCAAAAGCGCCATAACTGTCAGCATATTTCACAAAATCCGGGTTATTAAAATTGAGGCCATAATCGTCAAAGCCCATGCCTTCTTGTTTCCATTTGATCATGCCGTAGGCATTATCATTGAAAATCAGCACCACTAAATCTAAGCCTAATCTTACGGCTGTTTCCATTTCTTGTGAGTTCATCATAAAGCCGCCATCACCACAGACAGCCATGACTTTTTGATCCGGATTCAGCATTTTTGCCATCATTGCGGTGGGCAAGCCTGCGCCCATGGTGGCGAGGGCATTGTCGAGTAACAGAGAGTTGTAGTAATAGCTTGGATAATTGCGTGCAAACCAGATTTTATATACACCGTTATCCAGCGCGAGAATATCTTCCTCTCCCATCGCCTCTCGGATAATGCGAACAGCACTTTGCGGCAGAATAGGGAAGCGCTCATCGTCACTGTATTTAGACAGCCGCTCGTTGACTTCCTGTTTGACTCTGTAATAGTAAGAAAAGTCCCAGTGCGGTTGCACTTCAAGCCCGGCACGAAGGCGGTTAATCGAGGTAGCAATATCACCAACCACATCGAGCTGAGGGAAATAAACCGGATCAATCTCTGCTGCATGGAAATTAATGTGGATGACTTGAGCCCCGCCATCTTTCATAAAGAAAGGCGGCTTTTCTACTTCATCGTGACCCACATTGATAATGAGGTCAGCGCGCTCGATAGCACAATGTAGAAAGTCAGATTCAGATAAAGCGGCGGTACCCAGATAGCTGTCATGTCGCTCATCAATCACGCCTTTACCCAGTTGCGTGTTGAAAAAAGGAATACCGGTATGTTCGACAAATTTTGTCAGTGCGGCACTGGCACGTTTCCGGTTGGCGCCGGCACCAATCAGTAGCAGAGGCATTGACGCCTCTTCTATCATTTTCAATGCATGCTGAATCGTGCGGTTATCCGCATCGGGGCGACGGATAGTTTCCACCGTATAGATGCGCTGATGGGCTTCTTCTGCGGCAATGTCTTCTGGCAGTTCAATGTGAACCGCGCCTGGTCTTTCTTCAACGGCAATCCGGAAAGCTTCTCGAACAGTTGCAGCGATGGTGCTGCCATGCACGACTTGTTTAGTGAACTTGGTAATAGGACGCATCATATTTACGACGTCCACAATCTGAAACAGGGCTTGTTTACTCTCTTTAATGGGTTTCTGACCGGTAATGATCAACATAGGCATGCCACCTAGTTGTGCGTAGGCGGCCGGGGTGACCAGATTGGTGGCTCCGGGCCCGAGAGTGGATAAACAGACACCAGGTTTGCCTGTTAATCGTCCGTAGTTGGCGGCCATAAAGCCCGCCCCTTGTTCATGACGGGTAATAATCAGCCTGATAGAGGAATGTTTTAAAGAATCAAGAAAATCCAGATTTTCTTCGCCGGGGATGCCGAAGATATATTCGACCCCTTCGTTTTTGAGTGCTTTGACGAGTAGGTCTGATGTTTTCATGATGCGTCCTTATCCGTTGGTTTCAGGGGGCCGATCTGTGTTCTGTTGTATTCGATTATATAGTGATAATTCAGTCTACGGCTATGGGGTAATGATGCCAATTTCAACCCGACGATTCATAGCGCGCCCTTGCGATGTCAGATTTGAGCGAATGGGTCTGGTATCTGCATACGCTTCCACTCTAAACTGTTCGGGAGTCAACGCGCTATTACGCAGCAGTGCGTGTACGACTGATGTCGCTCTGGCGGCAGATAACTCCCAGTTTGACCGATAATTCAGGTTACTGAGTGGCACATTGTCTGTATGTCCTGCGACTACAAATGTCGTATTCAGTTCCGTGAGTACATCAGAAATGTGAGCCAGAACTGGCAATATGCCTTGTTTTAGCGTTGCCTGTCCAGAAGGAAAAGACGCATTTTCATTAATACGAATAATGACTCTGTCTTCAATGGTTTCAAGACTCAGCTGCCCTGCTGTGATCGCTTTAACAAATTTTTTCTGCAGTGTAGCCATCAGACTATTCAATTTTGCCCGTTGGTACAAATTGGCATCATGAATTTTTATGGCGTGCTCGTCATTGACACTTTCCTGGAAAATCTTTGAGATGGGCGAGGGTGTATCAGTAGGAGCAGGGGAAAAGGTTTGTTTAATGATGCTGGTGGCTTTGATGATCTGATCTGGCGTTTCTTTTTTGACGCCAAAGGCATTTTCCATGGAGCGTACGACAACTTTATATTTCAGCGCATCTATTTCGGCCATGCTCAGCAGTAATACAAAGAAGCAAAGCAATAGCGTCATCAAGTCTGCGAAAGTAGCTAGATACCGAGGTATGCCACCGCTTTGTTTTTTCATATTAGGTCGATACTGATTCTGGTTGTTCAATTCTGTTCGCTTTGGGTCACCGACTCATTCAGGAAAACACTATCTTTGAATTATCATTTGATGTGTAGATATTGCTATGCTAATCAATCGTATACACGTTAATATGTGGTATTAATGCATCTGTTGCAAGCATTGTAGGGAAAGCTTGTGTCGTATCAATGCAGTAGCACAGCGAATGCGTATTGTTTTTGTGCATAATTTGCGAGAGCTATCTTCATAAAAGAGGTTATATTTCAGTTGGTTAAGATGATAGTCGTTTATGCATATTAGCAGTTACACAAAAATGGCATTCTATAGCATATTGGCTGTACTGGCTGTGATCTGCATCTCAGTCGCGACGTTTATCAGTCAAGGTGTCACCGAAAACTACAAATCTCAGCTATACGCCAATACTCAGGAATTACTCTCCGAATATAACAACCGTATCAGTTCCGAGTTACAGGGGCATATACAACTTGTTCGAGGCCTTCCCAGCCTATTTGCTGTGAACCAGGAGCTGTCGCAAGCACAGTTTGCTTCAGCAGTGAGTTATCTGGTCAATGACGATCTGGAGATTCGGAATATCGCAGCGGCACCAGATATGGTGATTTCATACATCTATCCGATAAAGGGTAATGAAGATGCGTTAGGGCTGAACTACCGTGAAGAACCTGAGCAGTTTGAAGCAGCTGACCGAGCAAGGCGAACACGTGAACTGGTGTTGGCCGGTCCACTAGAATTAAAACAAGGTGGTACAGGCCTGATTACCCGTGTGCCTGTTTTTTTACAGAATGATAAAACAGGTGAGGAATATTTCTGGGGACTGATTTCTGCTGTCATTGATA
>NZ_DIAC01000117.1:0-3090 GCF_002414625.1 Methylophaga sp. UBA5088
GCCAGAGCCAGAGCCAGAGCCAGCATTCCAGACAGAAGCAGAACGTTTACGCTTACTGATGACGGCTGACGACGAAACTGAAGAAGTTGATGCTGAACCTGAAGTGGCTGAAGAAAGCCTTTCAAGTGAGAAAGAGAGTTCAGTACCGTCTGAAGAAATTGCAGAAATGCGTTCAGAGCTGGATGAGCTGCGTGAAAAAGTACGCGCCAGAACCGCACAACTTCGTGCAGAGGCGAAAGCACGTAGCCAACAACCAGCGGTGGAACCTGAACCAGAAAGCACAGTTGATATGGCGAGTTCAGAACCGGCTTATGAACAGACGCCTGAGACAGAGACAGTAGACATTGAAGAGACTGATTCAATAGATGATGCTGACTCCCTGTCTGTCAGCGAGGATTCAAAAGATGATTCTGAGCCAAATTTATCTTTATCTGATAATGCCGACGTGTCTGAGCCTGTTGTTGAGGAAGAGTTTGATCTGGATGAGGTTGCACAAACTGTTGAGGATGAACTCACTGATATCGAGCCAACGATAGAGCAAACAACATCAAGTTCTGTGACTGAGAACGATTTGAACTATGACGTTAACATTATTGATGAACGTCAGCTTGACGATAATTCAACGCGAATTTCGGCCATGTATCCAGCATCAGATGAGCAAGCAGATTCACCTCTTGTTGATGCGGCAGAGCAAGCGACTTCCGATGTAGAGCAGTATTTCAGTGAGGATGAACTTGATATCGGGGAACCTGTGAATCTGGTTGATCCGAAATCTGCTGTATCGGATATGTGGCAGGATCTGACTGAAGAACCATTGCCTACTGATGATGACTTGGATCAGATGTTTAAAGAAATCAAAGATCTTGAAAATGCTTCTGATAATGAAGAAGGCGAGGACGACGAAGATGTTGATACTCAACAGCAGGATCGATTGCAGTCAATATTGTCTTCGATACCGTCTTTTTCGCAAATGAATAAGAAAAAAGATGAGGATTAGTCAGTAGGTTTCATCGCCGCGTTTCATCGCTATTTTTTGACTGCGGTGAAACGCTGATTCTGTTAAAATCGCCGGCAGTTTTTGCTGGGATAAAAAATGACAGAACAAGTCCATGATGTAGCCATTATCGGTGGTGGCGTATGCGGTACAGCACTGATGTATTTGCTCACTGAATACACCGATATACAACATATCGCTCTGGTTGAAAAATACGACCATGTTGCCAAAGTGAACTCTAACGGCAGAAATAATAGTCAGACGCTTCACTGCGGTGATATTGAAACGAATTACACCCTTGAGAAAGCCGCTAAGGTCAAAGCCGCAGCTCAGATGATTGTCAACTATGCTGATGAGCTGGCAGAACGTGATGAAATCATTTTTAAATACCCCAAAATGGTATTGGGCGTGGGTGAAAAAGAGTGCGCCATGTTACGTGAGCGTTTCGAACGTTTCCGCACCGTTTTCACTTCAATGCAGCTGCTGGAAAAAGAGCAAATCGCTGAGATCGAACCCAATGTGGTGATGGTCGATGGCAAGATGCGTGAAGAACCTTGTGTGGCATTGGCTGTGTTAGATGAATACTCAGCAGTGGATTACCAGCGTTTGGCTGAAAGCTTTGTCGATCAGGCACAAAAGCGAACAGATAAAGATCTCAAGCTATTTCTGAACAGTCACGTCGAAGACATCATCGAAAAAGATGGCGTATTTTCTATTGTTACTCAGAACGCGGTTATCAAAGCAAAAACGGTCGTCGTTTCTGCTGGTGGACACAGCCTGCTATTAGCCCAGCAAATGGGATATGGTCTGGAATTCTCATGTTTACCGGTTGCCGGTAGTTTCTATTTCACACCGCCCTTACTCAATGGCAAGGTTTACACCGTACAAAACGACAAATTGCCTTTTGCCGCAGTGCATGGTGATCCAGATGTATTGATTGAGGGTAAGACTCGCTTTGGACCCACTGCATTGTTATTACCCATGCTGGAACGCTACAACAGCAAAACCTTTTTTGAGTTCTTGCGTGTATTAAAGCTGGATTCACGGGTGATGAAAGTCTTCTGGGATTTGTTTAAGGTCAAAGACATTCGTAATTACATCTTGAAAAACTTCCTGTTTGAAGTACCACTGCTACGCCGCTGGTTGTTTATGAAAGATGCACGAAAAATCGTGCCATCTCTGCAATTAAAAGATGTCACCTTTGCCAAAGGTTTTGGCGGTGTTCGTCCTCAGTTAATTGATAAAAAATCATCTCAATTGATGCTGGGCGAAGCGAAAATCAACCCGGGTACAGGTATCGTCTTTAATATGACTCCTTCACCTGGCGCGACCAGTTGTCTGGAAAACGCCGAGCTGGATTTACGATTTGTGTGTGGGCGACTTGGAGCACAGATAGACGAAACCCGTTTAAGAGCTGACCTGCACTGATAAGACTAAAATTTGTTTCAGTCTTCGAATAAGCAGCCGATATAGCTTCATATAAGCATACTAGTTTTTCGATGGAGACAGCATATGACACTGCATTCTGCTCAGGCGGCTAATGCCGGTAAGGCATCAGAGAAGACACAGGTTTTCACCTTCTTTATCGAAGACATGATGTTTGGTCTCAATGTCGATTATGTGCTGATGCTGGGACAGGATGTCGACTCCGTCCAAAAGGTCCCGGTGGAAGAACGTGGTCTGAAAGGGGTGATTAAATATCAGGGTATTGTGGTGCCGGTATTGGATTTTGCCCACCGGGTGGGTGTTAACTCTGCTATCGATAGTAAGGCCAAAATCATCGCCGAATTGAAGCTGCATGAGCAGGAGCTCAATGAGTGGGTCAATGCGCTGGAAATGGCCGTCAAAAATAGCAGTGAATTCACATACTCTACAGACTTGAAAAAAAACCAATTCAGCCAATGGCGGAAGCAGTTTCAAACCAGAGATGACACTTTGATGGAGTTATTGTCTTTGTTTGATGTGACTCAGCAGACACTCTATGAAATGGCAGAACGTTTGCTTACTCTGAGCAATAGTGGCAACAGTCAGGATGCAATGGAATTATTGCGCCGCGAACGTGGTGCCACCATCCAGCGCATGAGTACATTATTTGC
>NZ_DIAC01000117.1:3119-14131 GCF_002414625.1 Methylophaga sp. UBA5088
TGCTCGTGCTGTTGAGCATTTACAAGCTGCTATGAGACAAGTCTTGTTATTCGTGACTGAAGATGGAAAAACGCCCAGATTTGCATTGTTGATAGACGAAATAAACGATGTGATTAGCTATGACGCGAGTGAGTTTCAGGCTAGTAATGCGGGCGCCCTGGCTCAGTTAAGTCAGATAGCAAAAGTACTGGATGGTATCTATACACGAGACAATAGCCCCGATTGTCTTTATTTCAATATTGATAAACTGATTGATGAGCCAATCTTAGTCACCTAACTTTTCAGTTTGGTTGAAGATGAACGCATGAGTCGAGCCCCGTTTATTTTTTTGCCCGTTTACTCCCCGAACTGTCTGTGGTTATAACTCATAAAACTTAGTAGTGTTTTGTGAGCGTTACTTAATGAACCTCTAAGGATGAATTAACTGTGTTTTCAAAAAAACTAAAACAACAAATAGCAGCATTAGAGCAAGAACTGAAAGAGAGAGAAAAACAACATCAAACGCAACAAAATGAGCTGATATCCCAGCTAGCTGAAAAAGAGAGTGAAATAGCGAGTTTAAAAAGCCAGCTCAGTCAGGATGAAGGACTGATAGGTGTTCAGTTAGAAGGCGGCAAGATGCTTCAAACTGTCCGTGATGGATTATTACAGAGTGCAACGAGTCTTAGGGAAGAGAGAGAAACGCTGGATCAGTTAAAAGAGATTTTTGCTCAGACCACACAAGCCGTTGAGAAATTAAATCAACGAGCTGAAACCATTAATGCTCATGCAAATGAGAGTATTACAGTTGTTGGGGTGCTAGATAAAACAGCTAACGATATCAATGTATTGGTCGCCACCATACAAGAAATCTCAGAGCAAACTAACTTACTTGCGTTAAATGCTGCGATCGAGGCCGCCAGGGCCGGTGATGCCGGTCGAGGTTTTGCTGTTGTTGCCGATGAAGTCAGAAATCTTGCCTCAAAAGCCCATGATGCCAGTGACAAGATTGAATCATTAGTCAGTCAGGTTCTAAATCAGACAAGTAATATCAAAGGCATGGTGCAGGACAATCAAGAAGGTGCGCGTGAAGTATCGACCTCATCAGAACAAATTGGGGCTGTAGTGAGTGAAGTGCTACAGCGTTCAAATCAAATGCAAAAGATTATTCTGATGGCATCAACGGCCTCATTTCTCAATACGGTGAAGTTAGATCACGCTGTCTGGAAAAATCAGATTTATGCCGCTATCGATACTGAGAATTATCAATTTTCCGTAAACGATCACACTCAATGTCGACTGGGCGAATGGTACTATCGCGGAGCGGGTGCCAGTGAGTACGTATCACTTAGTAACTATAAATCTATCGAAAAACCGCATGAACAGGTTCATGTTTCTGGTAAAGCGGCGATTCAAGCGGCAGCGAATGGTGATAAAGCAGAAACACTCAATATGTTGTCGGTGATGGAGCATGCCAGTATTCAGGTAGTCAGTGCCATTGATGACTTACTGGATGAATACTTCAATCAACTGCATCGCTACTCAAAATAAAAAATAAACATGCTTAACAGTGGGGCATCCTCTTTTGATGATGCCCCATTTTTATCAACTTAGCGGGAAATGCTCCAAATAAGGGCAGGCTTATTAAGATAAGCGCTCTCATCTATATTGATAAAACTCTTTGCTTGTAAATCAAAGTTATTGATTTTATTGAATTAATAATGCGAGGGTGGCCATTACACTTTGCCTCATTAAACAGCGGTTCATTTTTTGCTTAGATCTCTTATTCTTAGCCATTCTGGGGATCTACATCATGTTCAGTCAGTCCGCTACGTTTGATGATGTGAATCAACATGCTCACTCCCTGCAAAATTGGCCACAGGAATACGATCAAATAAGTGCGGGGCGGTTTGAAGGCTTTCTTGAAGATATTCAGCTGGATTCGGTTCGCGTGTTTAGAGAACGCATGAAGCAAAGTGTGGTTCAGGATACGCATACGCCGAAGGGTAAAATCAGTTTGATGATTCCACATCATGTTGAAACGAGTGATGCCTCAGAACAAGCACGTCAAATTTTGTCATCGGGTATTACCTTATTACCTTATGAAAGCGACTTTTCCTTTGTGGGGCCAGCCCAACTCGACTACAGCATTGTTTCCATTGACCAACAGACATTTGCCGAACTGTTGAGTCACGATACTTATACTCGACTGATTGGGTTTAAAAAAAGTTACGGTGTCAAAATGGACGCTGACATGCTCAACACCTTACGCCATGATCTGGCATTGCTCGTAGATAACCTGAGAGCTGTTAATAAGGCTGCGAGCTATGCTAAACAGTTATTCAAAGCGATAGAGGATAAAATAATCCAGTTTGCTTTGACTATTTACGAAAGCGAAGAAACACATAATAACTCGTTAAAACGTCTGGGCAATCAACACAACTACATTGTGCAGCGTTGTCATGAGTATGTGGCCTCCAGTGAAGGAAGTTGTGCCAGTATTGTGGATATATGCAAGGCCTTGTCTATCCCACACCGCACCTTGAATTATAGTTTCCATAAAGCGACAGGCACTTCACCAATGCAATATCTGCGAGCCGTAAAGCTCAATGCAGCCAAACGTGAACTAATAACAAGTGGTCTTTCAGTCACTGATGTGGCAGCTAATTATGGCTTTTTCCATATGGGCTATTTTTCTCAGGAATATCGTCGTTTATTTGGAGAAACGCCGAGCATGACGCGTAAACGCTACGCTGATCGAGTTTGATTGCCAGTAAAGGAAACCCGACACAATAAAGAGCAGACCACCGATAAATTGATCCTGAATGGGTGATAGCTGAAGCCAGGCGGGTAGATGACTTATCATCATATGATGATGGCTGGTATGTGTATCGGCATACATTGTGGGAAAGATAAACATCAACAGTCCCCATAGTAATAAGGGCATCACCACTGTGACATTATTTAATTTCTGCCAATAAGATGATTTTTGATGGTGACTGAGCATGGATAAACATAAGGCCAGCCCACTTAATGCCATTAACCATTTCATACCGCTATAGATAATGGCACTCTGCATTAACAGTGGATGGAATGACGGTAACATCCATACCCAGGTCAGTACTGCAAAAATGCTCATCAATAACGTAGTAGGCCAATGCGATACGGTGTTATGTGCTCTGATACTAGATGACTGTTTATGACGTAAAGCGCCAATCCATAATAATGGGGCAAAATGATGCACCATGACGCTTTGTAAACTGTGCAAGCTAATCGAATAGCGAGCCAAGTTATCAAACCACGGCAGCATGCCAAACAAAAATACCAGGTTACCAGTGAGAAATACGCCCGGTTTCGCCAGTAAGTTTTTCTTAACAGCCCATTGTTGCAGCGTGATAATGACTATCACGCTGCACAATAAATCCACTGAAACTAACCACATCTGACTATTCAGAACAGCAGCTTGAGCCAGATTTTACCGAACCGGTCACGGTATCAACGCTATGGTTATTCCCTTCAGCAGGCACATCCATTGCCGCATTACCCATAAAGAAGTTATTGGGTTTCAAGGTAAAGCCAACATACTCCACTGGCATGATGGGGAAGTCCTCTGGTTTACATACATGTGTGTGACCAAAGGTATGCCAGACCACGATATCCGTATTTTCAATCGGACGGTCTTTTTGCACGTAATACGGTAAACCTTCACCTTTATTTTGATTAGGATAAAAGCCGGACGCATTCATCTCGGCCGGATCATAAGGCGTTACCCATAAATGCTTTTTAGCAAAGCCAGCCCGCTTGGCAACATAACTATTATTGTGAGCCAGCATCACCGGGTTATGCTCAGCAACGAGTTTATAGCCGGTCGGATTACCCACGGCGTTGATGCTGTTGGGGTTGATAATTTTCCAGAACCGGCCGGTTTGACCATTGGCTTCACGAGCCGCTTCCAGTTCTGTTTTTAACACGGTAGCTTCTGTATTAAACAAATTGCCCCATGGGTTTTCATCTTCATCCATTTCGCGGGGCGTGAAGTTGGTTTCGACCACGGAATTATTTTCACCATCAAGCATCATATGCAGGCGAGCACTAAAGAAATGTTGATGAGTAGGCCCATAGATTTCGGGTGTCACCATACCACCGAACTTAGGTTTTTCACCGGGAACCAATGCGCCTGTCTGAATAATACCGGTCAGTTTAGTTTCTTGTTGAATGGTGCCATCCTGATATAAATACCAGTAAAACCCGTAATCATAGTTACCCACAGTACAGAAGAAGCTGATAACCAAACGACGTGAGCGACGCATTTCATAGGTTTCACTGCGGAACTCGTAATGTTTCCATAAGGTGCCGTAATCTTCCTCATGCATACAGACGGCATTTTTCATCAAGAATGGCACGCCATTATCATCGACGGTTGGAATATCAAAATAGCGAATCGCGCCCAGACAGTCGCAGCCCAGCTCAAGCTGATTAGCCAGGCGGCCAAGACCATATTCACCGCCATCAAACGCACATTTCCAATAGTGGTTCAGATTGGTGTCAGAGTAGGGTACCGCCATATCGTTGATACTGGCACGATAAATAATCGGGCGCAGACGATCACCATCCTGGTAACTTAATTGGTTGAGTACTAAACCTTCGCGTGGGTTATAGCCCAGACGGAATTGCCATTTCTGCCAGTTCACTTTCCAGCCATCAACAGTGAAGCTCACACCTTCCGGCTGAGTTATTTGCAGAGGTTTAAGATCATCACGTGGCTTGGCGAGTGATGGAGTGTCGTAGTTGTGTTTCGTTTTAGGGACGGGAATATTCTGACCATCATCTAACAACTCGATGACCTTGCCTTCATTTAAATCGATAATCGCCACCAGACCATCAATAGGTCTTGCATAGCCATTATCGACAATTTCATCACGAATGAAGGCCACGCCTCGCATTAAGCGTCGACCACGGTATTTTTCTTCATCACCAAAATAACCAAATGACCATGGGTCAATTTGAATGGTTTCAATATCTTTATCGGTTAAGCCACGACGTTTCACCGCTTCAATAAAACCAGGATCTGCCTGAACGATATCGACACAAGTGAAGAACTCTTCCATCATAATGGCCGGCTGGCCAGTCACTTCAGGATCAATCTGTTCCCAACGTGTAATACTGTTGGTATTCAGGTCAATCATCGCTTCATGAATATCACCTGTGGCTTTATCAAGTACCACCGCAAAGGCTTGGCGTGAAAATGACTGACCTTTTTCAAAAGCTAATACTTCCGCTTTTGCCGGTTCTTCAAGCTGCACATAAGGAAAACGACACTCAGCACCCAAGCCTTTTTCTTTTCTGAGTAAATCAGAAGCGATAGCAATTTCTTCTATCGTGAGTGGATCAAGTGGATGAATGGCTTTAACGCCAGGTGTTGTTTCGGGTTTATAGGATGTTTCTAATGCGTGATTCATAGTGACCTCGTCGTATTGTTTTTCTGCTATCAATACTAGTGAGATCTGAATAGACCAATATCGCAAAGTGGCAAAAATCGACATCCATGTTGTGCTGGAGAGTCTGAGTTTAGTCTGGCGCTTCTATTCTTGGTTTGTTAAAGCCTTTTTGTTCCATGCAATTTTCAAAAGCGGGGAGGTTACCACTGCTAGTTTCATGGCAGTCTTTTACGGCTGATTTCAGCTGTTCATCAACTTCTTTAGATGGTGCTGGTACAGATGACTGTGGCTTTTCATCAAATCCCTTTTGCTCCATACAGCTATCGAATGATTCAACACTACCCTTGGCAGAATCACGGCAGGACTTCATTGCGTCTTCCAGTTCTTTAGGCACCATGCTGTCATCAACAGCATAAGATGGGGCCACCATGGCAAAAAGCAGTGTGATAAAAACACCTGATATACATTGTTTATGCATAAAAACTCCTTTTAAAAGTTATTTTCTGGCACCGGGTTTGATACCAAATAACGGGCAATATGATTGCCTGTGAGCCCTAAATACTCGTTTTTATTAATAATAAAGTAGGTTTTATCTTGATACTGAATTTTTCTGGCTGATGCTGGCAAAGATTTTTCAGCGTTTGGGTCATTTGAAAAATCAAAAGTAATAATCAAATACTTAGTCATTAAGCGTGTTTCCATAGTCATAGCAAAGTGTTTCATCAATTCTATTGCTGACATAGGTTAATGCGGGTTTAGAAAGGTAAAGTTTTATTACCACTTCAACTTCTCTTTGCTTTTTGATATCGCCCCAAAAGTTAACATCGCCAGCACAAACCCAGTGCAATAAAGACCTTCTTCATCGCCACTTTTAAATTATCAGACACAAGGCACTCTCTGCTATGTAAGTCATGATAAGGCTTTGATGGCTATTGATATTTATACATACACTTTGGCATGTTGTTTGCTGCATTCATATTGTTTATTAATGAAGAGACCATACAGATGACAATGAAGCTAAAGAATTTCAAAACAGTCTGGGGTCATACCGGTACTATTGAAGAAGCCGTTACCATGGCAAAAGAAGCTGGGTTTTCAGGTCTGGAAGCACCTGCCAAACATGACGATCCAAACCATTTCCCAGCACTGCAAGCATCGATTGAAAAACACAATACTGAATGGATTCAAGAAATCTGCACCGCCGGGTCTTATGTACCGAGACGTCGTGCCAGTGTGGAAGAACATCTCGCTGATCTGGAATCACAAATCATTTTAGGTAAATCGCTAAAACCCAAATTTGTCAATGTGATGGGTGGCTGTGATGCCTGGCCAATTCAAACTAGCATCGACTTCTTTAAAGCCGCTATGGATATTGCAGATAAACATGGTGTGTTATGTTCCTTTGAAACGCATCGTGGCCGTAGTTTTTATTGCCCATGGAATACCATGGCGATTTTAGAGCACCTGCCTGATATCAAAATCACCTGTGACTTCAGCCACTGGGTAGTAGTCAGTGAACGTTTAATGGATAGCGAATGGGATGCTATCGAACTCGCCGCCCAGCATGCTCATCACATTCACAGTCGGGTAGGGTATGACCAAGGGCCACAAGTACCACATCCTGCAGCACCAGAATATCAAGCGGCTTTAGAAAGTCATCAACGTTGCTGGGAAGCTATTTGGACAGCCCAGTGTGCACGTGGTTATTCGGAAACCACCATGACTCCTGAGTTTGGCCCAGATGGTTATTTGCACCATCTGCCATTTACCAATGCCCCCATTGCAGATCTCTGGGAAATCAATAGCTGGATAGGTCATACCGAGCAGCAGCATTTTGAACAATGGAAACAAGCAACCACATTAGCTGAGGTGTCTCATGGCTAACGCATTTCAACTTCGTGATCCCGCCGGGGCGAAATACAGTATCGGCGTATTGGCATATATCACTGTCACCTATTTTGGTGGCTGGGCAGCGATGTTTGCCAATAACTGGATAATTAATATTCTGGGCATGCTGGCCTGTGCTCACGGCATGATTATCGCGGCTTATTTATTACACGAATGTGGTCATAACGCCTTATTTAAAGACAATAAGGATAATGCCAAACTCGGTAAAGTCCTTAACTGGATTACCGGCAGTTGTTACGGCCGCTTTGAAGATATTCGTTATAAACACATGCGTCATCATGTCGATAACTGTGATCCCGTCGTATGGGATTACCGTAGCTTTTTAAAACGACATCCAGTTATGGAAAAGGTCGTCAAAGCAGCGGAATGGGCTTATATTCCCGCCATTGAAATCATGATGCACACCATGTTGGTGTTTGCGCCATGGGCTATTGAATCAAAGCGTGATCAACGACGTCGGGTTTTGACAGTGGTATTAATTAGAGGCGCGTTATTGCTGGCGGTGTTGCTGATTAGTGTCAAAGCCTTTGTGTTATACGCCGTTGCTCAATGCGTGTTGTTGACTGTACTTCGTTTTATGGACTGTTATCAGCATAACTATGAAGTGATTTTTAATCTGGATGATCCGGATGCCGTGTTCCCTCATCGTCGTGATTTTGAGTACGAGCAGGCCAATACCTACAGCAACTTATTGTCACATCGTTATCCGTGGCTAAATATGCTGGTGCTGAATTTTTGCTATCACAACGCCCATCATCAGAAACCGATATTGAACTGGTATGAGCTACCGGCTTTACACAAAGAAATGGGTGAAAAAGTCGCACCACAAACACTGACTTTCTGGGAGCAAGCTCGCTCTTATCACAAACATCGTGTCGCTAGAATTTATGCTGAAGAATACGGTGATGATGAAGTAACAACATCACTAAAAGAGGGAAGAGCGGTAGGAGTGGATGCCTTAAGTTTTCTCACTGCCTTTTAATAAAAAAAGCCCTTGGTGTTTACTGAGGGCTTTGTAATAAACGCACAAACTCAGTCACATAAAATTCGATATTGTCCTCAAGCTGATTAAGCTTGGGATTCACCATCCAACTTTGTGTCACACCCATCAGATAGCTATACATAGACATGGCAACCACCTGACTATCAGTGCTGGCTTTGCTATCTGCTTGCTGGCGATAGCGTTCAACAAAACCAGCAAAAGTGCTGATGAGCGACACCGTTAAGGCGCGTTCACGCTCCAGTGATGGCGATACCGATTCCGTGTATTCGGTTTTATTCAACAAAATCTCAAATGACTGACGGTAATACGTATCCTCAAATAATAAACTCAGCCACTGGCGGGCAAAGTTACTCGCCGCTTCGATGGGCTCCTGACTGTCATCACACTGAGCAATCAGCTTTTCTAATGGCGCCTGAGAATAGGCCAGAATCTCTTCAAATAACTCTTCTTTATTAGCAAAGTGCCAGTAAATCGGTCCACGCGAGCAACCCGCCTCATCAGCAATCAACCGTAATGTCGTACCACTATAACCACGCTGACCAAATAACTTTAACGCCGCATCAATCACTTTCTGTCGGGTTTTCGCTGCGTCTTCTTTGCTTCGTTTCATGAGTATTTTTCTTGGAGAAAATCAGATAGTAGCGTGAGGCTGGAAATGCTTCAAATATAAAGGTGTGAATGGTTGTGGCTAGGGTAAATTTATTCCGTTTTATTGCTTAGTATCAAAAATTGTGAAATATTCAGTTCAATACTGTCGAGATTGGAGAGCTTAACGACTATAGCGCCTCGTCAGCATGAAGGATTCGATTTAACTTAAAAATGGAGATTTTGCCATGCTAATTGCCTCTTCCTTGAAACAAATTTACAAACAAGATAACAAAAGCTCGGCACTATTTTTCCAACCCAGCTCAAGTTTTAGGCCTTATAATTCCGAGTTGTGAGGTTAATTTCTTTTATAGTCAATATGTTATGGTTGCCAAAAATGAATTATAAGGCCGCCTGTTTAATATTTATTATGAGGCCACTGGCCTCATAAAACAGACTGTTAGCCCTACAAGCAGCGAGAAAAAACGGAGTATTATTTTTGTCTGAAAGTGACTTATATACTGGCTACAAAATCTGCGATGATCTTAACGCCAAGGAAAAGTGTTTTCGCCTTCACGAGTATGATGAAGGAAATTTCAATGAGCTATTCCATCAGCATGTACCAAAACATCGCATAAGTGCCGATAATGCTGGCGAGTTTATGAAAGCATTAGTTGTACGTCACTCACCACTTGGCGACCCAGAGATACTTCGAACATATATAAATAAGCGGGGTAAAAACCCAAGTGCTATTGAACTCGGTCAAGTAGTCGTAGAATACCCAGAACCAGGTGTATTGCGGAAATACTTTTCATGCGGGAACATCGCCGCTTGGTTTGATGAAGTTATCAGTCCAGCACAATTCAGGGCTGAAAGTAATGGTTAAATTAAAAGGGCTAACAAAACGTGCAATGAACGCCTGCGGCTGGACAGCTAAAAGCGCTGCTTCGCAGCAACGCTGCCCATTCACTCAGCGTTAGCATTCGAAAAGGAATTTTATGATTTGTCCTCATTGCAAAATTTCATTCTTTGAAGAGTGGTCGACTCCACATGCTATGGTTTGGAATGATAATCATGTCGCTCAGGGCATTAAAAGCTCCGCCTGCCCTAATTGCGGAAAATTGATTGTTCGAATAGTAGAAGGAAAACTGGATATAGATTCTGAAGACTTTGTAGAGGACAGTGAAGGAAAACATATATACGATGAAGAGTTTACTGTGTATCCAACTCAATCTGAACCTATGCTTTCTGAAGACGTTCCGGAAGATTACAAGACTGACCTGATTGAAGCTAAAGCTATTTTGGAATCTAGCCCAAAAGCTTCTGCTGCTATTAGCCGTAGGCTTCTCCAAGTCATATTAGAAGATGAGTTAAAAATCAAAGGCAACAACCTTTCTAAGCAAATCGACAAATTTTTAGAGCTTGATCATATTCCATCTCATCTTTCCAAATCTATTGATGCTGTTCGAGTAGTAGGTAATTTTGCTGCTCATCCAAATAAAGAAACTAATACCGGCTTAATTGTAAAGGTCGAACCAGGGGAAGCAGAATGGTTACTTGAGGTGATTCTCTCTTTATTTGATTTCGTTTTCATTCAGCCTAAGAGAATCGAAAAACGACGTAAAGAACTAAATGAAAAATTGGCGAAGATGGGGAAACCTGAATTAAAAGGGTAAAAAATGCTAACAAAAACACAAAATCAATAGGGTCAGAATGTTTGATTTTAGCCATTTTACACTGACCCAAATAACAAAGGATTTTTAATTTCAATCATTATGGACAAACATCATCATGCTAAAAAATTACCTTAAGCACGTACATCGTTTTCTTTTTATTGTTCTGGCAAGCATCTCCATGCAAGCCCTCGCTTCGGATAGCCTTATTCCTGAGCGTATCGAATCGTTTAAAATTAATGGTCTTTCACTTAACTCCTCAGTCGAAGAGTTCAAGGAACTCACAAAGAATGGCTTTAAATGTAGAGTTAAGGATCGTTTAGAGGTCCATTATTGGACATGTCGTTCTAACCAGAAACAAAAAAACAAGATAAAGCTAATAGTGGGCGTTGATAACAATAAAATCGTATCAATTAACTACTCCAG
>NZ_DIAC01000065.1:0-7048 GCF_002414625.1 Methylophaga sp. UBA5088
ACCTCTTGCCTGATGCGGTCATCAGTTTAATTGAGCAATTAGGCCTCTACCCGTCAGCTGCTGCTTCTAGAACCAATGGATAATTTGTTTTTTGTGCTCTCCAAGCTAGTGTGGGGATTGCTTAGCCCTACCAGTCTGATGGTTTGGCTGCTCCTGGTGGTCACATTGCTTTTATGGCTTAACTATATCCGCGTAGCTAAGCGCTTATTACTATTGATGAGCCTGATTGGATTTATCGTGATGGGCTATCCGGTCGGTGATTATTTAATGTATCCGCTGGAGAGTCGTTTTGCTGCCCCTGAAAAGTTATCAGAACCATTTGACGGCATTATTATGCTGGGCGGCGCTGAGCAGCTAAAACTATCTGATAGTTGGCAAAAAGCGCAAGTAGGCGATGGCGCGGAACGTATTCTGCAAACTGCTGAGTTAGCCAGACTCTACCCCGACTTGCCAATTATTGTGTCGGGTGGCAGTAATTTGGTACAAAGACAAAATCTGGATAGTGATGGTCAAGTGTTTCAACAGTTGTTCTCACAAGCGGGTATCGATGCGTCACGGTTAGTTATCGAACCACAGGCACGGAATACTTATGAGAATTTCCAAAGGCTGAAACCATTACTCACGAAACCGGCGGGCACTTATGTTTTAGTCACATCCGCTTTTCATATGCCTAGAGCGGTTGGCATTGCTAAAAAACAACACATCAATGTGATCCCTTATCCGGTTGACTATAGAAGTAACCACGCCAACAACCGCTATTGGGATTTTGACTTACCAGCCCATCTTGCTGTGTTAGAAACAGCCTGGCATGAATGGTTGGGACTAACGGTTTATTTCCTGACCGGCAAAACACAAAGCTGGTTTCCGCAAGCGACTGTAAAGATTGATAAAACCGATGAATCAACACGTAATAATAAGGGATATTAAACAGCCCTTACGTTACACTATGTAGCAGATATATTAAATGGAGTGCCCAATGCAGGCAGAACAATTAAAACTACTCGTCATCGATGCGCTCGAAGACATTAAAGCAGAAGATATCCAAGTGCTGGATGTCAAAGAAATGACCGATGTGACAGATATTATGATTATCGCTACCGGTAAATCCAGCCGTCAGGTGAAAGCCTTGGCAAATGAAGTCGTCATGCAAGCGAAAGCGGCAGGTGTTCAACCTTTAGGAGTTGAAGGTGAAACGGTTGGCGAATGGGCGCTTGTAGATTTAGGTGATGTGATTACACACATCATGACGCCTCAAACACGTCTTACTTATAACCTTGAGAAATTATGGGCTGTACCTGCACAGAATGAAAAGGCGTCGGCTGAACAAGAATGAAGATAAATCTTGTCGCTGTTGGCAATAAAATGCCAGGTTGGGTAAGCGAGGGCTATGAAGAATACAGTAAGCGAATGCCAAGAGAGTGTGCACTTCAACTGACCGAAATCATGCCAGCTCGCCGTAGCAAAAATGCGCAGCCAGAACAGTGGAAGAGAGAGGAAGGTCAGCGGATTCTGGCTTCGATTGCTGATAACCATCATGCAGTTGCCTTAGAGGTGACGGGAAAGAGCTGGAGTACAGAAGACTTATCATTACATATGCAGCAATGGCTCAGTGATGGGCGTGACGTTGCCCTAATGATTGGTGGACCAGACGGTTTGGACCCCAGCTGTCTTCAGCGAGCGGACCAGAAATGGTCCTTATCCGCGTTGACCCTGCCTCATCCACTGGTTCGTATTGTACTGGCCGAACAGCTCTATCGGGCCTGGACCATCCTTCAAAATCACCCCTATCATCGTTCATGAACTTTCCATCTATTTATTTGGCATCGCGTTCACCTAGGCGACGCGAACTTTTGTTACAGATGGGTGTGGATTTTTCAGTCATTAATCCTGATATTGATGAATCTGTGCTGGAGAACGAACTCCCAATTGATTATGTGAGTCGTATAGCTAGATTGAAGGCTGAAGCGGGACGAGGCTTATTGTTAGCAGCTGACAGAAAGCCAGTACTGGCTGCAGACACCGCGGTAGTTATTGATAAAACGATTTTGGGTAAACCTCAAAATGACGAACAAGCTGCCAGTATGTTAAGAATGTTGTCAGGTAAAACACATCAAGTGATGACGGCAATTGCACTAACACGCGCTGACAGGTTGTGGACAGCTGTTTCAGTCAATAATGTTTGTTTCGCTGAATTGAGTGAACAGGATATTTTCTGGTACATCAAGACTAAAGAGGGTGTTGATAAAGCTGGTGGTTATGCGGTTCAGGGCTTAGCTGCATTATTTATCGAGCATATAGAAGGTAGTTATTCTGGCATTATGGGATTACCCATCAGGGAAACGGGGCAACTTTTATTAACAATGGATGACTGAATGTGAGTAGTGAAATATTAATCAACGTGACGCCGAGTGAAACTCGTGCAGCCGTAGTTGAAAATGGTCTACTTCAAGAAGTATTCATTGAGCGTAATGAATATCGAGGGCTAGTTGGGAATATATACAAAGGCAAAGTCTGTCGTGTCTTGCCTGGCATGCAAGCGGCTTTTGTAGAAATTGGCCTAGCAAGGGCCGCTTTTTTACATGTTTCAGATATTTCTATTCCCAAGGGCCAAACGGGGGATTTGAAAGAAGCGCCTAATGTTGAGCCAACTATTAGCAGTCTGTTGCGTGAAGGTCAGGAGATTCTGGTTCAGGTCATAAAAGACCCGATGGGAACAAAGGGCGCACGTCTGACAACACAGCTTTCTGTATCCTCGCGATATTTAGTTTATATGCCGGAAACTGAAGGGATTGGGGTTTCCTTAAAAATTGAAACTGAGCAGGAACGGGAACGGTTAAAAGCTTGCTTGATAAGCTTACTTGATGAAGGCGCTGGCGGTTATATTCTCCGCACAGCAGCAGAAGGCGTTTCAGAGGCAGAATTAGAAGCTGATCTGAAATTTCTTTATCGGTTGTGGGCAAAGCTGCAAGAACGCAAACAACTCGTTAAATGTGGTGACCCGCTTCATGAAGACTTATCACTTGCGATGCGCGCTTTACGTGATTTGTTTTCAGCAGATGTTGATCGGATTCGTATTGACTCTGAAGAGACCTTTCATAAAGCCGTGCACTTTGCTGAGGGATTTATGCCTGAATGTGCCGCTCGGCTTGAGCACTATAAAGGGGATTTACCCTTATTTGATTTATTCAGTGTAGAAGACGAAATTCAGAAAGCCTTGCAACGTAAGGTGCCCTTGAAGTCTGGTGGTTATCTGATTTTTGATCAAACCGAAGCGATGACAACGGTGGATGTGAATACAGGCGGCTTTGTTGGCCATAAAAATTTGGAAGAAACCATCTTCAAAACCAACTTAGAAGCTGCGCATGCCATTGCTCGTCAGTTACGTGTTCGTAATTTGGGTGGCATCATTATCATCGATTTCATTGATATGGAAGAAATTGGTCATCGTGAACAAGTGTTGCGTGCTTTGGAAAAAGCCATGCAATTAGATCGGGCTCGTCACAATATCAGTGCCGTGTCAGAGCTTGGACTGGTTGAAATGACACGTAAACGAACCCGAGAAAGTTTAGGCCATATTCTGTGTGAACCTTGCCCTTGCTGTGAAGGAAAAGGCTATACCAAGAACGTCGAGACGGTATGTTATGAAATCTTCCGGGAAATTGTTCGTGAGTCCAAGCAGTATGAGACAAAACAGTTTCTGATACTGGCGTCTCAAGATGTGATTGACCGATTGAATGATGAGGATTCAACCAAAGTGGCTGATTTAGAACACCATATTGGTAAACCTATATTATTCCAGTGTGAACCACAGTATGGACGTGAGCAGTTTAACGTCGTGCTGATGTAGGTATCTGATGCTAAAACGCAGCCTGCATATTGCCGGTCGGCAATTATTTTATCTCACCGCGATTTCTATTACGCTAGGACTTTTATTACTGATAACTGCTATCTGGCTGTCAGATCAGGTTGCCGAGCGAAAAGACGAAATTGCCAGCTGGGCGTCTCAGCAAAGCGGTTATCCTGTAGAAATCGAAAAAGCCGGATTATATTGGCTGGATCTGATTCCTAAACTGGAAATTCGTCAGGTAAAGGTCATGGCGAAACAAGGGAATACACCCATTTTCCAGGCCGGACAGATTTATCTGGCGGTGGATGTTTTTTCATCTATTCGTAGTGGCGAGCTGATGATTGCGGATGCCAGTATCCGTAATGCCAAAGTTAATGTTGAACATACAGCTGATGGTCAGTTCCGCGTTAAAGGCTATGAAAGTCAACCTCAGCAGGCGCTTAGCGAAGATAACATTCAAACAGTTTTTCATTGGTTAACGCGTCTTAAGCAGTCACAACTTTCCAATATTCAGGTTCAGTACAAAGATGAAAACGAACCCGCCTTAACTGGTTTATACACTATTGAACATGCTTCTCTGAGTTTTAACGATGAACAGCTTCTCGCTGAAGCCGATCTGAATTTACCCGATTCACTGGGCAATCACCTTAACTTATCTGCAACAGCACACATTGATAAAGCATTGAATGTGACTTCATGGCAGGGACAAGTACGTGTTGATGAAGTGTCTCTTGGGAGTCTTTTGAAAAAAAGAGCATACCGCGGCGCAAAGTTAGATGAAGGCCTATTATCGGCGACACTCAATGTACAGAAAGTAGATAATCAAGCCTTGCTGGCAGAACTTGAGCTTGAACTCTCAGACGCCACTTTGTCTTCATCTAAACCGGCTGATGAGTTCACCGAGGTCAGTCTTGAGCAACTTGTGGGACACTTTCAACTTGATTACACGGCTAATCAGTGGCAGGTGGAAGGTAAACAGATTCAAATCAGAATGGCTGGTGAAGATTGGCCAATCACAACGTTCGATGTAAAAAGTGAACAGAGTGGTGCATTGTCTGGATACGTTTCCTTTGTTCGTTTGAGTGACGTCACTGCAATGGCATTACTGATGAATGAAATGCCAGCAATATTAGTGAACACCAAACCCGCCGGGGATCTGCAGAATGTCGCTTTTGCATACACTCAGCAATCCGGGCTTGATGAACTTTCCATGAGTGCGAGTGGTGTATCTTTCTTACCTTGGCAGGATTACCCGGGGGCGAATGATGTCAGCTTTTCACTTGATAAGAAAAAATATAAAGGCACCTTGGAACTCAATAGTCGTGCAACGAGCATTTATGCGGATACTTGGCTGCCAGATTCTGTGTTGTTTGATTCAATTACAGGACAATTAACATGGCAGAATCAGGATGCGAGCTGGAGAGTAAATGCTGATGCTCTTCAAATATGGAATGATGATTTAAACATTCTTCTCAATGGTGAAATCCAGCAAGCCAATGGTATTACCGATACCAATCTCATACTAACCATACAAGACGTGGTTGTTAATACATGGCGGAATTATGTGCCGAAAAGAATTTTGCCAGCAGACTTTGAAGAATGGTCTGCAGATGCGTTCCGTCAAGGGATTATCCGGTCAGGTACGATAACGATGAAAGGGGATCCTTCAGCCTTTCCTTTTGAATCTGAACCCGAACGTGGCAGCTTCGATATGAAACTCAATGTTGAAGATGTTCAGTTACATTATGGCCCAGGTTGGCCGGACATTATGCATGTCAATGGCACAGTTGAAGGGCAAGGCAATAACTTATTAATCCAGAGTGAGTCAGGTCAAATAGCGGGTTTTAACTTTAATAAAGTCACCACTACTATCAGTAATCTCGTTAAGAGTAATCCGATTTTGAAAGTCAGTGGCCTGTTAAATGGTTCAACCAGTAACGCTTTGGCTTTCCTAAAACAAAGCCCGTTAAAGTCACGCTTTGGCAGTATAGATGATTGGCTTCAGGCTAAGGGTAGCAGCGATATTCAACTGGATTTAACGGTGCCATTAGTTGATCCTGATAGTGCGCAGGCTAAAGGCTATGTCAGTTTTAATCAAAGCCAGTTAATAACAAAGGCCATTACTGGACTTGAAGTAAATAAGATTAATGGCCGTCTTTTTTTCAGTAATAATGGTGTATCAGCAGATAAAATTACCGCGACAGCGTTTGATGAACCCATAGAGATAAATGCAAAAACCGAACAAGATAAAACCTATATTGATATTAATGGCAGAGTCGCAGTATCAACGCTTAATCAGCACTGGCCCGGTACTGTGCCTGCATTTGTTACGGGTGAAAGTGACTATCTGACAGGAATTACCGTTAGTGAGCCAAGCCCGGGTGAGTTTGAGCTCAACGTCTCATTGCGTACTGATCTGCAAGGAATAAGCATTGATGCGCCCGAACCATTAGGAAAATCAGCATCGCTACCGGTTCGGCTGCAAGCGGCAATACAAGAAAAAGACGATGGAATGCTGTACACCATCAGTTATAGTGATTGGCTGAATGCTGCTATTCATTCCAATGCAGGTAAGTCGTTGTCGGGTCAAATTAAGCTTGGCGGACAATCAGCAGGTACCAATGTTAATGGCTTGCAACTGACGGGCAATATAGAAATGCTTGATATTCAACCTTGGCTGGATTGGCAGGAATCTTTGCCGGACACGACGAATGCGTCAGCGCTTGACCTGATTGACGGTATTGATTTGACCTTATCAAAGGTATTCATCACAGATCAGGTGATAAACCATCTTCAACTCTCGGGTCAACATACGAGCTCTGACTGGCAGTTCGATTTGAACTCGCCTCAGATAAAAGGTCGGGTATCGATTCCAAAACAGATAAACAACCAGACGCCACTTAATATCAATCTTGATTATCTGAACTTACAAGTTGCGAATGAACAAGCAGATGATGAGACGAGGGAAGATAAAAAGGCAGCATTGTGGCCAGCAATACAATTAGCGATACGCTCCCTTAAGATTAATGATCTTGATTTAGGTCAACTGACACTTCAGGGTGAAGCCTCACCGAATCAATGGCGGATGAAAAATGCTGAGTTATCATCGAAAGTCATGCGTGCCTCCGCTACAGGTGATTGGCTGCAGACTGAATCTGACGATACAAGTCATTTTATTGTGAATGTAGAAAGTGATGATCT
>NZ_DIAC01000065.1:7104-7650 GCF_002414625.1 Methylophaga sp. UBA5088
TGAGAGCTCTGCTGGCACACCTTAATTATCAGGAAGTGATCGCAGCCAGACAAGTCAAAATCGATGCGGATCTGAACTGGAATGCGGATCCTATGTCTTTTACTCGCCAACAATTGAATGGACAACTGGATTTGTCTGTCGGACGGGGAAGTTTACTTGAGGTGGAGCCGGGCGCTGCTGGCAGAATTTTTGGGCTGTTAAGTATTGCGGCGATTCCACGTCGCTTATCATTGGATTTTAGTGATTTGTTTGGCGGCGGCTTTGATTTCAGTAGTATTAAAGGTGATTTTCAGTTTAATAATGGTATCGCCTCAACGAAAGATTTAACCATGCAAGGTGATTCAGCGGTTATTGAAATGAAAGGCCCGATCGATCTGGTTAATCAAACTTACAACCAAGTAGTCAAAATTACGCCTAAAGTGTCATCAACCTTACCTATCGCTGGTGCAGTAGCGGGTGGCCCTGTTGGCCTCGGAGTGGGGACGGCTATCTTACTGTTCGATAAAATTGCTGGCAGTGTTCTGGATAGGGATGTGATTAACTTAA